>JBBQIG010000536.1:0-4145 GCA_038324715.1 Anaerolineae bacterium
ATGTGAGTTTCACCTGTCAGACCCAATATGTTCTTCAACAAGTTTGGCTCCCCGTTTTTGCTTCTCCCCACACCTATGCTTCTGGCAGTGGGGGCGTGGTCGTTTGGTTAATGCAAAGGAGGATCATTTGACGTCTAAAGAGAGTATCGTGCGATTAGTTTTGAATTTCCACTAAAGTCAACTGTGACTGATGTCAACTAGCATTGATCTATTATGATCTAGCACTGATAAGGAGAGAAAATGACTGCTTTCGAAAACGCTACCAAGTTCTTTGATGCATGTGAAGCTCCAGAAGGCTGGGAGGGATGTAAGCCGTATGTGGCCAAAGATGCAAAGTTTACTGCACAAAGTGAGCCCCTGGCTGACGTTGATACGGTCGAAGCGTATTGTGAATGGATGAAGGGCTTCGGGACGATTACGGCACCAGGTGCAACGTATGACCTCCATACTTCAGCCTATGACGAAGCAACGAAGACGGCAGTTTTCTTTGCAACTTACCATGCCAAGCATACTGGAGAAGGTGGACCAGTACCGCCGACTAACAAAGAAACGCATTCACACTATGTCTACTTTTTGACGATGAATGACGATAACAAAGTCGAGCGAATGACCAAAGTGTGGAACGCTCCTTGGGCAATGAAGGAACTTGGCTGGATTTAATCTCCTTGCGTTATTCTGTGTGGATTCCAAGGGCTGCGCTTACCTTCTAACACAGGAATGGCGTTGGTGACTCTGTTTATGCCACCAAGCGCAGCCCTAACCTCTTTGCCAACTCGAATGCGCCTTTGACTTCCGCAGGGTCTAGCGTTGCGGCGAGTTCTGCGCGTGCGGTGGCAGGGGCAAGGTAGTGGGTGAGTAAACTTACTTCGATGCCTGGGTGTTTGGCACGCCAGTGGAGTACGGGCATGGTGCAACAACTCATGTGTCCAGGCATGAGCAGGTGGCGTACCACAATGCGCTCTCCTTGCTGCCAGACGCGCTCAATGCAATGGGTGACGACATTCCAGTAGTCAGGCATCCCGCCGATGCGCTCTCCACAACTTGCCGTGCCAGAGGCTGGGCCAAATTTGAGGTCGGGCAGATAAATGTCAATTGCCCCTGTCAACAGATCAAGCGCCGTGTCGGTCAGGTAGAAGTTGCTGTTAAAGACGGCAGGAATGGTGCGCTGGTTGCCTACTTCGGCAAGGGTCGCCAAGATGAAGGGGATATGGGGCGCGGGATCACCGCCGATGAAGCAGAGCGAACGTGCACCTGCGGCTTGACGCTGGAGGATACGTGCTGCGAGTTGCGCCGGGGTGACAGATACACCATAGGTGGGATGAAAAGCGAAGCGAGCCTCGGTGCAAAAGTGGCAAGTGGCGGTGCAGCCACTAAAGAAGATGGCATGGGCGGGACGTAACAATTCTTCCTCACCCATGTGCAACATTTCAGATGCGATATAGCTGGTCGTGCCGACACGGCAGAAGCCTTTGGCGCTGGCGCGCATCTCGCCACAGAGATGCGGGCAGAGCGTGCAACTTGCCAGGTGCGCTTGGGCGGCTGTGGCTTGCTGCTGGAGCGCGTGCATCGGCAGAATCTGCATGATGTCGCTCAATCGTCCCCAAAGAGGTCGCGCAGTCGATCATCGGCTCCCAATCGGCGCGCAGTGACAATTGCGCCGCCTCCATGCCCGCGTAAGACCACAATCACGGCGCGGGAGAAGAAACTGCTGTCGCCCACGAAGATATAGAAGCACTCATTGCTCACGCGCCCACGCTTCGCCCGTTACTTTAACCGGGGTGGCGTCTTGTTCGAGACTGCCACAGGTTGTGCAAAGCCCAGACCAATGTACGCAGGTACTACAGTAGAGTTGTCCACAGCGGCGACAGGGGGTTGCGTGTTCTTCACAATGATAGTGCCCACAAATGGCACATGACTCCATGCAAACTGGACAGACTGGCGCGCCATCAACATGACAGGTGGGCATGTGTTCGGCACAGAGTAAGTGCTCACATTCAGATTGCCTTGTGAGATGATCTGTGCAAAGCGTGATGTGACAGAAGTCACATTGGCTCATGCAATGCTTGCAGCCTGCCTTGCCACATTGCGTACAGGGAATAGCGTCTGTAATCAGTTGCCCACAGCGGGGGCACTCCTCCAAGCAAGCCGAACAGTAGGCTTTGCCAAGCGGATCGCGCTGGTAGAAACCAGGCCCCACCTGTCGCCCACAGTCGCCACAGACAATTAAACAGTTGGCACAGAAGCGTTGCCCTGAGGCTGCACAGACGCTGAATTGTGCGCTGTACTGTTGGCAACCAGGGCAGCGAATGGCACAGTCGGCACAAATGAGCGGGTGAGAATTATCTTCGCTCGCAACGGCATCGGCGCGCAGATGGCTGCGACATTGGCGCGTGCCACATTCGGCACATCCCACCTGGCACGACAAACAGACAGCATCGCCACAGATCGGACAGCGCGCAATGTGCTCGGCACAGGCACGCTCACCACAAGCCCAGCAACTTTGCCCACACGATTCACAGTTGGCTTTGTCACAGACCGGGCAATTGATCACCCCACAATCGGCGCAGAGAATCTCTTGGCAGGTGCCACACTGACGAATGCACTCGTCACAACTGATATGCCCATTGCGATCCAGTGCCACGACGGCAGTTTCGCGGTCGCACGCATAGCAATTGGGGCGTTGCATCACGCCTGTGTATCGATTGCGCGTGACGTGGACGGTGGCTTGGCGCTTACCATCACTGAGGTTGATTTCTGCCACGGCAACGGGTGTGTGAACCACGGCATAGGAGTAGAGATTGACCTGCACACGCAGTCTGTGATTTTCCGTCTCTTCCACAACCTTGCGCTCTAGGTCTGCTTCAAGGGCGCGACGTTTCTCCCCGGTTGGGTCGTGAGATTCATACATTTCCTCAATCTGCTGCCCATAGTAGGTGGTGAGTCGGTTGAGGACTTGGTAGAGCCGCGGCAAAATCTCTGCTTCATGGGTGGCACAGCGCAAATCGGCGTGGTAGATCGCATATTTACGTGCCGTTTCCGAGAGTCGCACCAACTGTGTCATTGGCGGCAGTTTGGGCGGCATCGCATTGCCTTCCTCGTCCTGCTCTGGGGGAAGCGGTTGGGCATCTTCCCAAAGTGCGGCAATGTCCAGCCCCTCGCCATTAGAATTTCCATTTGCGTTTCCAGTGGCGTTGGCTTCACCCAGCAACGGGACGCGCTGCCCTTGCTCATCGAGCACCACCACATAGAGTTCCTCGCGCTTGTCATCGGCGCGATAGGTGATGCGCCAGTTAAAGAGATAGAGGGCGCGTGTCTGCTCTTGCATCTTCAGCCCCGCGATGCTGGCATTGACCGGGCGGATGGCTGCCATCAGTTCTTGGCTGCTGGGGTGGCGGTTGGGTAGCGATTGCACCGTGAGCGCGCCGCGGTGATCCAAGAGCGCCAACATACGATCAAAGAGGCGGCTTCCGTGGGCAACAAGTTCTAGCTCGCTATCCGGTGTTACCTGATGAAAGCCCAATTTCAGCATTGGCTTGCCAAAATGTGTCTCGAGGTCAAGAGGGAGCGCTACTTCGAGCGCGCCATTTTTGCGCCGATCCATCGGTCGGACGGAGGCGTTGAAAAAGGCAAAGTAGTTTATAGTGAATTGGCGCAGGTCTGGATTTGGGTTGGTGGACAAGGCGCTCTTTGTGCGTTTGCTCATAGAGTCGAATTATATCACAGGTCATCTACGCGTTTTATGCAAAGCCAATTTTATTTTATGCAAAGTTGTGCTATACTCGCCTCATCATCTATCAGGTGTAGGAGGGGAAAATGCATCGCCAAGTCACCACGTTTTTAGAGTATATGGTTAAAGAGAAAGATTGTTCGGCCAATACAACTGCGGCCTATCAGAACGATCTAACGCAGTTTGTCCAATTTGTTGGAAATTACGCGCCGCCTACCGGTGCCAAGGCTAGCACTTGGCATGAGGTAGATGAATTCCTGGTACAAAACTACCTGATCTTTCTCAAAGAGCAGGAGTATGCTTCCTCCACAATTGCGCGCAAGGTGGCTTCGGTGAAGAGCTTTCTGCACTATTTGTCGGATATGGGGCAGATCTCTAAGGATCCATCCAAAAAACTGGATTCGCCCAAGGTCAAGAA
>JBBQIG010000537.1:0-4143 GCA_038324715.1 Anaerolineae bacterium
CACACCCATCAACTGACCACTGCCGCGCTCAGCCAAGAGAGTTGGGATGCCACTTGGCGCGCTGGGGCTGCACTACCGCTCGATGAAGCGTTGACACAAGCCATTGCCACCCCTACTGTATAGTGAAATTCACTATGCCACCCCACCAATCATTGTATTAGCACTGGAGAGATTATGTCCGTACCTCAGAGTGGTCAAGCCCCTTTTGCCTTTACTTATCGTGACGATTTACGTCGTTTACCCCAAGCGGCGCTGGTGCAAGAGAGCCGCCTGCATGGGGGCTTTGGCGTGGATCGCCGCTCGGGCTATGGGCATCTTTACTATGGCATGGTGGATTGCGGGATGTTACGCATTAGCCCTGATCTCACCACGCAAGAGATCATCGAACTGCCGCCTGAGCTACACAATGTGAATTTTCACAGCACCAAGATTGCTGAATATGAAGGCAAGCCGCGCCTCTTCTTGCCCGCCAATAATGATGCCTTTGTTGCCATTGTCACCCTAGAGGGTGATGTGGAGATGACCCTCACTAGGCCAGAATTTGCTGAATATCAAGCTGCTGAAACCCTCTTTAAGCCTACCGATACCGTCTTGGTGGGTGATCAACTGGTGGTGGCGGATGGGTATGGTGCCAATTATATTTCACATGCTGATTTGGCAACGCAGCAATGGGTCAGTCACTTTGGGGGCAAAGGTGATGATCCCAACCATCATGGGCGCTTTGGCACTGCACACGGCATCAATCTCACGCCCCATCACCATCATCTTGCCATTGCCGATCGCCCCCACTCGCGTATTGCACTGACGACACCTGCTGGCGAGTGGGTGGGCGCGCATCCAATGCCTGCCGGCTCACGTCCCTGTGGCATTGATTATCTGGAATTGAATCAGCAATGGTTTGCCGTTGTGGGCAGCTTGGATGATCCCGAAAAGGGGCGTCCTGCGCCCATCTACATCCTGAATTCTGATTACCAAGTGATCTCGACCATTCGCCCCAAGGAAGATATGGGGATTGAACAGGCCGATCACATTCACAACGTCATCTGGCACCAGCACAATGGCTCTCTCTTTTTGGTCGTGCAAAGCTGGAACCCAGGCCGTTTTTATGTCTTAGAGCAGGTGGTATAGGGACGATGAGCCAGCGCATTACACCCAGCCCCGCACCCTTGGATGCAGGGTCAACCCCGCTTGCTTTACCACAAGTCCTTGCTGTACCACAAGTCAATGTCACGGCAGTCCTCCTCGTCTATAACCAGGGAGAGGAGGCTTGTGCCGTGCTCGATGCGGTGAAGAGGCAAAGTTACCCCGTGTCCCGGCTGATCGTGGTGGACAATGCCAGCCCCAATGGCAGTGCCGACCAGATTGCGTCCACGCACCCGGATGTAGAGCTACTGCGGTTGCAGAAGAACCTGGGCGTGGGCGCGGGACATAATGCTGGGTGGCGGTTGGCGTTGGCTGACACTGATTGTGACTTTGTCTGGACTTTGGAGCATGATTGCGTTCCGGCGGCTAGCTGCCTGGAAGAACTGGTGCAAGCCCAGGCGCTACTTGGCGAACAAGAACAAGCTGGCTTGCCGCCAATCGTTGCCCCCGTGCAAGATAACCCCTTTGCACAAAGTCCGCGGCCCCACCTTGTGGTCAGTGCATTGCATCTGCGGCGACTTACGCAAATTCCTCCTGAGACCCCACCTTTCTATCATTACGACTTTTCGTTCAATGGCACACTGCTGCCCGCCACCGTGATCCGCAGTGTAGGATGGTTGGACGAAAGACTCTTCTTTATGCATGAAGATGGGGATTACGTGAAACGCTGTTCGCGTCTTGGCGTACCCGTTTATCTCGTGCCCGCTGCGCGTGTGCTGCACAATCTCTTTCGCGATAGCCTAATTAAGGAATTTGGCAAGTGGGTCATTCTGCTTCCAGGGCGCATTTCGGCTTTTCGCGTCTATTATGGAGTCCGCAATAGCATCATCGTCACGCTGCGCAATCATCCACGCAAGTGGAAGGTTTATGTACGTTACTTAATTTACTACCTTCTGTTGCAGCTATGGGATCTGCTCTTTAGCCGCAATCGTTGGAAGCGGATGCAAGCCCGCACGTTGGCTTTGCGTGATGGATTCTTGAAACGTGATGGAGAGGCGAATTATGCTTGCCTGAGCGCAAGCCGGGTGCGCCAACAGATACCTCCCCACGCCTGACTTCTTGTCACAATTGACCCACTTTGGCCTGTTTTTTGTTGTTTTGACAGCTTTTCCCATTGTGCTACAATGTTCCTCAGTAGTGCCTAATTCATTTTCTTCTCTGTTTAAGCTGCTACTTAATTTGCTGCGTGTTGTTTTTTTACTTTCTTTTGCAGCGTCTCATTCTACTGGTTCTGCCATATTTCATAGTTTGCTTGTCAACAGTCTAAATCATTAGGTCAGCAGCAATCTCCTCGCTGCCAAGTCATCTAGTTCATGTGCGGTAATCTACCGTGGGCTGGTCTTATCCTCATTCTCTATTTGCTCCGGTGGATACAATCCCGACTATCTTGCTTGTCGATCATCAGAATCTATACATGAATTGGACAGTACCCCTCATGCCTGCTTCCTACGCATGGGTTTCACTTACACCTGGCTATTCCCGTTTGGCTGCGAAACTGTCTTTTCTTACTACGCTTTCTATTATTCTTAAAGTTCGGTCTGACCAGCAGAGTGGGTCAATGTAGGATGTATATACATAGAAATCGTTGTGGGGAAAAGCAGTAGCCTGCATGCGGCTTTGGCGGTTTATCTCTATCTCTGCAGGAAATTTGTTTGGAGCATCACTTGTGTAGCCTTAAGTTGTAGTCACAGTTGTGCACTTACCGTGCAACCATTAGGCAAGGAGAGTATCTATGTCCGGTAGCAACCGTTTTACTCGTCGCCAGTTCTTACAACGTTCAGCCGCAGTCAGTGTGGCTGCCATCAGTCTCACATCGTTAGCTGGCTGTGTCGCGCCTGCTGCGCCCGAAGCGGGCGGTTCGGGTGCTGCCCCCGCGGCGGCGAGTGAAGAAATCTTGTTTTGGAAACCGCCTCATAGCGCGAGTGAAGCCGATCTTTGGCAACCGCTTTTGGCAAGATTTACCGATGCCAATCCAGGGGTCACGGTTGACCATCAAGTGGTTCCCTGGGCAAACGTCGATCAGCAGTTTACTGCTGCTTTTGCGGGCGGTTCACCCCCAGATATCTTCTATTTGCCCGATGAGTGGTATCCCAAGTATGTTAGCCAAGACCAGATTGCCGATCTCTCCGACAAGATTGGTGATTGGAAAGACAATTACAACCAGTCTGCCTGGAATATTGCCACCTACAAGGGTAGCACTTGGGGCGCGCCCTTCCTCGGCGTCGTCCAGGGCTGGCTGCTCAACATGGATCTCTTCAATGAGGCAGGGCTGGCTGCGCCTACCAACTGGGAAGAGTTCCGCAACGCTGCTCTGGAATTGACGGATCTTGATGCGGGCATCTATGGTGTCAATCAATTTGGCGGCGACAACGTTACCAATTGGATTGTGCTAGTTCCACTTCTGGCGGCTGGAGGCACAAAGCTCTTAAGCGATGACCTGCTAAGTGTTACTGCCGATACTGAAGGTGGTGAAGCTGCCTTTAGGACATTCCTTGAAGAGGTAGTTCATACGGATCAATCTGCCACGCCAGTTGGCTCCACCAATCAACAACGTCTGGAGTTAGGGTTAACGGGCAAGATTGCTATGTTTTGGCAGGAACAATCAAACATCAAGGCCCAGTGGCGTGATCGCTTACCTGATACCGAACTTGACGTGATCCCTATGCTCAAACTTACCGATGATGGACAGAACGCAGATTGGGCCAATGTGGGTTTTATGTTCATGGCGCAACAGTCTGCTGACAAGGCAGGGGCTTTTGCTTTACTAGAATATCTCTCCTCTGATGAGATTCAGGTCGATTACGTACAAAAGGGTGTGGACTTGTTGCCCTTGAAGAATGGTATCGAACAGTTGCCCGACATTGACCCTATTGTTGCCAAGATGGTCTCCTTCTTGGATGAAGGTTATGGCGTTGGCACCCAGATCAGCATTCACTGGCGTGACGCTTGTAATTCGCTGGTGGCGGAGTCGGAAGCCGTGATGACTGGCCAAAAGACTTC
>JBBQIG010000538.1:0-4142 GCA_038324715.1 Anaerolineae bacterium
TTAACACTTCATTGCTTTTGGCTGCTCAACGAGCAAAAGGGTGAGTATCGATACATACGCGGCGAAGATTTGCGCAGCGACCGTACGCTTCTCGCCAGCCTCAACCTGGACAGCGAGTTACGCACCTCTCAAGCAGCATTAGAAGCCGCGCTCTCCCGCGCTGTAGCACGTAACACGCTGCTGCGCCTGGAGATCGACATGACGCCCGACCAGCCCAACGGGCCAAAGATCAAAGAGGACTGGTATTTCATCAATACCGTCAAGGGACGCCAAGCAATTGCGTTAATTCGTCAAGGACGGCTGCGCGAAGTTCAGTCTATCTTGCCCGACGAAGCGCGAGTACGCATCCAACGTCCCAATGTTTTCGTGCTCTATGAACAGAATGTGGGTGTGCTCACGCCCCTCATTGCAGAACAATTGCGCGATATGGAAAAGATGTACGCTCCCGAATGGATCAACGATGCCTTTGAGGTTGCCATCGGCATGAACAAGCGCAACCTGCGCTATATTCAAGCCATCTTAAAGCGTTGGGAAACTGATGGTCGCGACGGAGATCGCAATGAAATCGCTGGACGAAATACTGAAGAACGTGGCAAACGAAGCTACCGCCCGGACGAATACTCCGACATCATCCTCGGCTGATTCCTCTTTCGAAGCAGGAAAAGGGAAAACAGAGTTGAGTAAGCGTCCAAATAAGTCATTACTAGACGATACTTGCCCGCACTGTAGCGGCACAGGTTTTGTCCTCTTAGACGTACCCATGAGTCACCCAGACTTTGGCAAAGCGATGCCCTGTCAATGTCGCCAACAAGCGCGGCTGGAGCGGCGCATCAAATCGCTGCAAGATCGCAGCAGCCTCTCCGCGCTACAACGCCTTACCTTTGATACCTTTATCCCAGAGCCATCGCATTTAACCCCAAACATTGCCTATAATCTTCGGCGTGCCTATGAAGCATCTCTTGAATATGCCAATGAACCACATGGGTGGCTGCTGCTTCATGGCACCTATGGTTGCGGCAAGACACATCTAGCGGCAGCCATTGCCAATGCGCGCGTGAGCCGGGGTGATCCAGCCATCTTCATGGTCGTGCCCGACCTGCTCGACCATTTGCGTGCCACCTACAATCCAAGCAGTGAAACACGCTACGACGAACTCTCAGAGCAACTTCGCAACACGCCACTGCTCATCTTGGATGACTTAGGCACCCAAAGCACCACACCGTGGGCGCAGGAGAAGCTCTTCCAATTGCTCAACCATCGCTATACGTCGCATCTGCCCACCGTTATCACCACCAACCAGCGCATTGATGACCTCGATCCACGGCTGCGCAGCCGGCTCTATGATTTTGAGCTTGTGAGCAATGTCCCCATTCTCGCGCCAGACTTCCGCACAGGTGGCAAGAATGCCAGCCAGGTCACATTGAGCACACTCAATCTTCATCGTGACCAAAGCTTTGAAAATTTCGACCGCCGTCGCAATGATCTACCTGGCAATGAAGCCCTCAACTTGCAAGAGATTGTCAATGTCTGCAAATATTTCGCCGAGCAACCCCAGGGTTGGCTCGTCTTGGCTGGCACCTTTGGCTGTGGCAAAACTCACTTAGCGGCAGCAATTGCCAATAGCTTTGCCGCACGTAGCGAAGATGACGTTGAAGTCATGTTTGTGGTGGTACCCGATCTGCTCGATCACCTACGCTCGGCCTTTAGCCCCCAATCAAATATGTCGTATGATCGACTCTTTGATGTTGTGAAAAACACACCGATGCTTGTGTTGGATGATCTGGGAACTGAAAGTGCGACACCCTGGGCGAAAGAGAAACTCTTCCAGTTGCTCAACTATCGCTACAGCGCCATGCTGCCCACCGTAATTACCACCAGTTCTACGCCGAATGAGATCGAGCCGTGGTTACGCACGCGTATGCTCGACTCCGCCCGCTGCCAATTCTGTGCTTTGGAAATTCCTGCTTACCGTCGCCCACGTACCGAGGGCAATGGGCGTCCACGTCGCGCACATAAGGGTTAAAGGGAAGAAAAACTGCAAGATGATGCAGGCAGCAAGAGCGTAGGGGAACCAAAGTCTCTTTTTGGGCGTATTATGTTAATAGTGCTATACTCGCACTGGCGATCTATTGGCCCCACAGAAGAGATCCCAGTGTGAAAGTTTGATGGAGAGAAAAAACAAATGAAATACTTAAATCGAATGGTAACGGCACAGTGGAGCGGTCTGCTGGTTGCGACCCTACTGTTCGCCGCGTGTGCGCCATCCGCGGAGCCGCCCATTCCGACTCGCGAACCGGCCCCCACCTTTACACCAACGACAGCAGTTGAAGCAGCCCCTGTCGATCCGGCAGTGGCTGCGGCTGCTGCCACCGCCGCAGCCATGCCGCCTGCCGCACAGGAACCCGCTGCGGAGCAACCGGCAGCAGAAGAGCCTGCTGGGGAGCAACCTGCAAGTGAACAACCAGCGGGAGAAGAACCTGCCGCCCCTGTAGAAGAGCCGACTGTTGCCCCCACACCCACTGAGGTGCAGGCAGCACAGGTTACAGTCAATTCGGAGATGAATGTGCGTGGAGGCCCTGGCACAAATTACAATGTGCTGGGTGGTGCCACTACAGGCCAAACATTCCCCGTCACAGGCAAGAATAATGATGGTTCTTGGTGGCAAATCAGCTACAACGGACAAGCAGGTTGGGTATTTGGGCAATTGGTGACTGCACAGAATGCTGAAAGTGTTGCCGTTGCAACCAACATCCCGGCACCGCCTGTACAGCCCACGCCTGTGCCGGTTGCGGTGGTCAATACACCTGTGCCAGCCGCGCCACCAGCAGAGGCACCGCCTGCCGAAGCACCACCTGCGGAGGAGCCAACGGCTGTACCTGCGCCTTCCTCGAACTATGAGTTCAACAAAGCCATCTTGCAGCGGTGCGACCCTAATGCGGGTGTTACCTATATCAATGGCACGGTTTATAAGAATGGGCAACCTGCGAATGGCTACGAAGTTGCCTTTAGCCATGCACCGGATGCTGAAATTGTCGCCAGCATCACTTCTGGCCCTCATGGGGGAGGCTATGAAGGATGGAATGCGGGCTTCTACTCGCACATCTTAAGCCCCAATAGCCCACGCATGGGCAACTGGTTTGTATGGATTGTGGATGGCAATGGACAGCGCATCTCTGCCATCGGCAATGTGACCACACATGGTGAAGCCGGTGAAGGCAAATGCCAACAGGCCATCATTGACTTCGACTCCTAGCCCTACAACTAACCTTACAACGCAGAAGATGAAGAGGGCGCTTCGCCAAACATTCATACTCTGGGCCAGCCTACTCATTTTGAGTGGGCTGGCTTTTTTGCTACTCAGTTTACCCTTCACACGATCCTGGCTTTGGCAGCAGACGGGCGAAGAAGAATTTTTCGCGCAAGCCAAAGGGCTAAGCGATCTCCTCTCGGCTCAACTGCGCCCGAGGCTAGACTTACAGCCCACTGCGGTAACAGCGCATGTCGATGTCAATCCCTTTGGCGTCAATACCTTCCTCGAACAAGAAGTGGAAGCCGCCAAACGCGCCCAAGTCATTGACATGGCTGCCGATGCAGGCTTTCATTGGTTGCGCCAAGAGTTCCCTTGGCAAGATATCGAAATCCACGGCAAAGGTGACTTTGAGGATCGTCGCCATGAACCTTACCGCTCGGCGTGGGATAAGTATGATCAAATTGTGGAATTAGCCGAGGCACAAGGATTAGAGCTAATCGTGCGCCTGAGCACCCCCCCAGCATGGAGCCGCGCCCAGGGAAGTGAAGTAGGTGATTACGCCCCGCCGGATGATTATCAGGACTTTGCCGATTTTGTCGGGGCTGTGGTCAGCCGTTATCAGGGACGCGTCCACTATTACCAGCTCTGGAACGAGCCCAATATTTACCCAGAATGGGGTCATTATCCCATCAACCCAGAAGATTATGTCGAGCTACTAAAGGCTGGCACTGAAGCTGCCCGCGCAGCAGACCCGAATGTGGTCATCATTGCCGGGGCATTAGCAGCGACCATTGACCTGCAACCCAATGCAACGCCCGACAAGCAAGGCCTAAGCGACCTAATCTTCCTCCAGCGCATGTATGACGCAGGGGCTGCACCCTATTTTGATATC
>JBBQIG010000539.1:0-4139 GCA_038324715.1 Anaerolineae bacterium
GCTTATGTTAAAGGGCGTTTCCTCTTCAAGAGGCAACCGGGGCCTCGACAGATCCTGCATCGCTTGCTTCCCCTTGACCGTTGGCGTCTCTGGCTTTGGGAGGTTGTCAAGCACCGTCTCGGCTTTGCTTTATCTATCGTCTCCCTTCTCCCACCTGATTGCTGTCTACTGATAATCTTTACATTCGCCGACCTGAATCAATGTCCTAAAGTCACCGTCACGTTGTGTACTGCACCATCGTCGACCAGTGGTAACTGCTTTGTCGCCAAAGGTATGCCGTCAATCGTCACGGCGATGACTCCCTGCTGGACTCCCTGCGGATTCTCCACAGTGAAGTGATAGTACGTGCTCCCGATGCGCACTTGTAGGCTGAAGCCAGGCCAATGTCTTGGAATACAGGGATCGAGCCATAGGTGCTCGGCGTCGCGCTGCAAGCCGAGCAAAGCCTCGATGCCCAAGCGATACATCCAGCCGCTAGAGCCGGTATACCAACTCCATCCCCCGCGACCAACGTGGGGTGACACGCCATAGACATCGGCACTGATGACATAGGGTTCCACCTGATAGAGCGCAGCCTTGGCAACACTGTCTGCGCGACAGATAGGATTAATCATTTGAAATAGCGTGTGCGCCAGGTCACCGTCACCAAGTTTGGCCCAAGCCCAGATGCTCCAGAGAGCTGCGTGTGTATACTGTCCACCATTCTCGCGCACACCAGGCAGATACCCCTTGATGTAGCCCGGATCACGACGGGTTTGATTAAAGGGAGGAGTAAAAAGCAAGATAAGTCGATCATCTTGACGAACTAAATTCTCACGGACGGCGTTCATCGCCTGTTGGGCGCGCACTGGGTCAGCAGCCCCCGAGAGCACCCCCCAAGATTGGGCAATTGAATCGATCCGGCATTCTTCGTTTTGGGCAGAGCCAAGAGGCGTACCATCGTCATAGTAGGCCCGCCGGTACCACTCGCCGTCCCAGCCGTTGGCTTCCAGTGCAAGTTGCAAGGTAGCGGCATGGCTGCGTAGCCATTCAGCATCGTCTGGTTGAGCAGCCGCATCCGCGATACTGGCAAAGGCGAGCTGAGTCGCATAGAGGAACCAGCCTAGCCAGATGCTCTCACCTTCTCCTTCAATGCCAACGCGATTCATACCATCGTTCCAGTCACCTCCGCCCATACGCGGCAGGCCATGCCTGCCTTGGGTTGTGCCTTTTACCAGGGCGCGCCGGCAGTGCTCATAAAGGGTATAGAGCTGGTTATCTACAGCATATTCGGCATAGCGTTCGTCCTCAGTGTCACCTAGCGGGTTTCCAACTAGGAAGGGAACCGTTTCTTGCAATATGTCTAGATCCCCAGTGGTCGTGATATATTGGGCGGTGACATAGGGTAGCCAGAGTAGATCATCGCTGATGCGTGTGCGTACCCCCCGCCCCGAAGGTGGATGCCACCAGTGCAACACATCGCCAGCTTCAAACTGGTGACGCGCCGCGGCCAGCAACTGTGCGCGCGCAAGTTTGGGCCGCGCATGGAAGAGCGCCATGACGTCTTGTAACTGATCGCGGAACCCATAGGCTCCACTGGATTGGTAGAGCGCCGAGCGGCCCCAGAGACGACAAGCGACAGTCTGATAAAGTAGCCATTGATTGAGCAGGAGATCCATGCTTGGCTCTGGCGTCTTAACTTGTACTGTGCCCAAGATCTCCGCCCAGTTTGCGGCGGTCGCAGCCCATGCCACTTCGGCTGCTTCTGACGTGCAGTGGGTGCGCACCAATTCGCGTGCATGGGATAGGTCATCCCCTTGTCCCAATAGAAAGATAAACTCTTCCTCACTATCTGGGGGCAAATTAATATGGACTTGCAGCACAGCACAAGGATCTTGCCCTGGCTGCACCCGCCCACTCAACCCCACCCGCCTTAGTGCCTGTGGTTGGAGATAGTTTCCGTTGCGCCCCAAGAATTCCGTACGATCTGTGGTATAGCCGTGGATCGGCTTATTAGTGGCAATGAAAGCACAGCGGTCACTAAATTCGGTGTTATATGGGTTGGTGGCAAAGAGCGCTCCGCCACTGTCACCGCCGTATTCCGACAGAATGTAGGGCGCAGTCAACGCCCGCTCGACACCGAGTACCCACTCCACATAAAAAGTAACCGTCAACCGGCGCACATGGGAAAGTTGGTTGCGTAGGCGCACCTGGATATACTTGACGGGAGCCTCTGGGGTGACGTAGAGGCGGAGATGCTGATCTAATCCATTCGCGTGATGTTGATAGGTGGTATAGCCCACGCCGTGGCGCACTAAATAGGGTTCGCTGCTGGGTGCAGGCAAGGGGGTAGGTGACCAGACACGACCTGTTTCCTCGTCGCGAATATAAAGTATTTCAGCCGGCATGTCACTCACTGGGTCATTGCGCCAGACGGTGAGACGGTTCTCCCCACTATTACCCGCCCAGCTATAACCGCTGCCACTCTCTCCCGCCAAGAAGCCAAACTCTTCATTGGCGATTACATTGATCCAGGGTGCAGGAGTCTTAACGCCAGCCTTCAAGTAGACAACATACTCGCTGCCATCCGCGCTGAAGCCACCCCAACCGTTGTCAAACTGTAGATCTTCGGGCCGTTCCAAAGAATTGTTTGGGGCCACGTTGGCGTCCATAGGTAGTGTTGTGAGCAGATTGGGCAGCACACTTGGCATCTCCGTGCTCACCGCAAGTTGATCCTCCAGGGATCCCTGTTCTGCGTCTATCACCAGACGCGCTGCACTTTGTAGCAGTACATATTCTTCCGGCTGCATTTGATCCTGGCGGATCATGAAAATCCCCCCGGATTGGTTGAGGAACCGCTCAACGCCCATGCGCTCAATTAACCGCCAGATTACCCCCTGCGTTTCCAATCCATAGTTACTCTCTTCTTCATTAGCAATTACCAAGTCCACGGATAGACCACGCCGCCGCCAATAGCGATGGGCCTGGATCAGCTTGCGTAGTAGTAAGCTTTGCTCCTGCTCGTGCAGCCGCACCAGCAGAATAGGGTGGTCTCCAGAGATGCCAAAGCGCCAAAGGCCCGGCTGTCCAAGTTGGTTGGCGGCCAATATTGCCGGAGCCGCCCGGCCACTGGCGTGAGGATAGAGCAGCCGCGCCAGCAGTTGGTTAAAGATTACAACATCATCTGTCAGCAAGCTCTGCTCATCTAGTAGGTGCAATGCCTGGCTTTCTGCAGAAGCAAAAGCCCTCGTAATGACGGACCAGCTTTGAAAGCGCTCCAGCAATTTTTCAATTTCCACCTGAGTGGGGCCAGCCAGCGTGAGCAGAGCCAGCTCAGTTGTGCTGTGGGGAGCAATCTCCACTTCCTCTCCCAAAGCCATAATGGGATCGAGCGTCGCACCTGCGGTGTAACTTAACCAACTAGAATTTTCCAAAGCAAGTGGGTTTTGAGTTGTACGCCCACGTCCCAAGAAATGTGCTCTGTCACTTTCATATGCCCCTGAACGTTTTCCGTGAGGCGCAACCAAACCATGTGCCATAAAGGGAGGCTGCTCTGTGGCACTACGCGGTCGCCGGCGGAAAAGCAGAGCATTATATTTGGGGAGGTATTCACTTTCGATAAAGAGTTTAGCAAACGCCTGGTGGCGCAAATCACCTGCGCCATCGCCTAGGACAATTTCGCCGTAGCTGGTTAGGCGTAGTCGCGTGGGTTCTTCTCCATTATTGGTGAGCGTGATGCGCCGAATTTCGACATCAGCATCGACGGCGACTGTAATCTGCATCTGCACAGTGAGTGCCTCTCGAGAGTGACGGAATTCGGCCATATGGGGATAGAAAATGACCTCTTCATTTTCATTTTCATTTTCATTGGCAAGTGAAGTCGTCATGGGTTGGCGGCCCACCGACCACAGCGCACCGGTTGCAATGTCTTGGAGATAGACCCAGACGCCCCAGTTGTCGAGCGTCGAATCGGAACGCCAGCGCGTGAGTGTCGTGCCATTCCAGCGGCTAAAGCCGCTACCACTATTGGTAATGATCGTCATCAAACGCCCATTCGCAAGCAAATGTGTTAGGGGTAATGCAGAGTCCACTGGTATAGGCCAAGAGTACACCCTCGAACTATTCACTCTTGCTCGCTGGGGGGCTATTTTGCCAGTCTG
>JBBQIG010000540.1:0-4131 GCA_038324715.1 Anaerolineae bacterium
ACAATTAGCAATAATCGTAGGTATAATCATAGCTAGTACGAAGAGCAGTCACTAACCACGCAACCATTCTACGCGCCACAACCCGCGTATGCTGATAAACAGAGCGCATGTCTAAGCTGCACCAAACAACGCCCCTAATTGCGGGTAAATTACCAGCCTCACTGTTGGCAGATCTTCTGAGCAATCTACCTATCCGTCACCCTCAATTGATTTTGGGGCCTGCGGTGGGCGAAGATGCCGCAGTCATCGACTTTGCACCGAGCAGTGACCGCTTGCTGGTTGCCAAGAGCGATCCGATCACCTTTGCCACGGATGAGATCGGCCATTATGCGGTCAACGTCTGTGCCAACGACTTAGCCGTTACGGGCGCAACGCCCCGTTTCTATCTGCCCACGCTTTTGCTGCCCACAGGCACAAGTAATGAAGAGTTGGCGCGCCGTATCTTTACTCAGATTGGTGCCGCCTGTGCCAAGCTCAACATTGTCGTGGCAGGAGGTCATAGCGAAGTCACACCCTCCGTCAATCAGCCAGTTGTGGCGGGAACCATGTTGGGCGAAGTGGCACGCGATCGCTATATTTCCAGCACCGGCTGTCGTCCTGGCGACCTGGTGCTGCTAGCCGGTCAGATTCCCGTCGAAGGAGCCAGCATTATTGCTCGCGAAAAGCGTGCAGACTTATTGGCGCGTGGATGGGCAAGCTCTAAAATAGAAGAGGCCGCGGCCTATCTCTACAGCCCCGGGATTAGCGTCCTCATTCCAGCGCTCGCCGCCGCAGCAACGGGACTGGTCTCCTCCATGCACGATCCGACAGAGGGGGGAGTTGCCACAGGACTCTATGAATTGGCAACCGCGGCAGGTGTCGGCATGACGATCAACTTAGATGCAATCCCCATCTCGCCCCTAGCAGCCAAACTCTGCGCCGTCTATGGCCTGGATCCGCTGGGAACGATTGCCTCTGGGGCCTTATTGGCAACTTGTGCGCCTGAGCACGCCGATCTGATCATGCAACAATGGACGGTGGCTTGCTGGTCTGGGTCTGTGATTGGTCAGGTTTTGAAAGACCCCCAAACATGCACCGCCACGCGCGCAGGTCAACGCATACCCTTTCCCACCTTTGCCGCCGACGAGATTACAAAACTATGGGCTTAACCACCAACCCAATTTCAAAGCCTGACTCGAATATAGAGTCGATTACGATCCGCCCGCTCAAAGATGTCTCTGAATTCAAGAACTTTCAGGGCATCGAGCGCTTGATCTGGGGCAGTGAAGACGAAGATGTTGTACCCACGCATGTGTTGGCGACACTTGCCAAAAATGGGGGTCTCGTTCTCGGAGCCTTTGCCGACGATGGACCTGAGAGCACAGACGGCTTGGTGGGGATAGCGTTGGGCTGGCTGGGTATGGGCGTTGATCCGACCACGCCGGACGCTGAACCCAAGCTCAAATTTTGCAGCCACATGGCAGGTGTCATTCCGGCATGGCAGGGCAAGCATGTGGGGCTACGGCTCAAGCTCGCTCAGCGTGAACATGTCTTGGCACAAGGGCTGACCGACTGGATGACATGGACATACGATCCACTCTTTCGCGCCAACGGCGTCTTCAATATCCATCGCTTGGGCGCAACCTGCACCACCTATCTACGCAATATCTATGGCGAGATGACCGATGAACTCAACCGCGGCGTGCCCTCCGACCGCTGTCAGGTTGACTGGCGGCTCAACAGCCCCCATGTGTTGCATGCACTGGAAAAACGTACCAGCCCGCAGCGCACGTGGGAGCCTGCCATCTTGGAGATACTACCCACCCACCTCAATGCAGCCGGTTTTCCCGTGCCAGAGGAAGTCACGTTGACAAGCGATGGGCGTCCGCTGGCGGTGCCAATTCCCGGTGACATCACTGCCATCCGCCGCGCCGACCGTGAGCTATCGCTGGCATGGCGCTTTTACCTGCGCGAACTCTTGGAAGAAGCCTTTGAAGCAGAGTACACACTCGTAGACTGTGTGCATCTAGCAGATCATGGCTGGCACTATATTCTGGTGCGCGAATATCTGTAAATAGGACGTACGCAATTAAGAAGCACCCCTTCCTTGGAGCTTGAAGCTCCGAGGAAGGTCCAACGGAAGAGCAAAAACTTTTGACTCAACAAAGGAGCTAACAACCCCATGCGCGTTGAACGCATCGAACTACGCAAAATTCGGCTGCCCTATGTCTCCCCTTTTGAGACCTCTGGATGGAAGGAAGATGGCTCATACGCCGTGATCATACGCCTGGAAGCGGATGGCATTGTCGCCTGGGGTGAATCCCCCGTTGGCAGCGCACCCTTCTATAACGAGGAAAACACTAATACGGTCTGGACAATCCAACAGGATTTCCTCGCCCCGATGTTGCTTGCGGCAGACCTCAATGGGCCAGAAGATGTAACCCCTGCCTTTGCCAAAGTACGTGGCAACCGCATGGCAAAAGCTGGCTTAGAATTTGCAGTCTGGGATCTCTTTGGAAAAGCGCGCGGAGAAAGCCTCGCCAAGATGTTGGGCGGCACGCGTGACCGCGTTGCCGTGGGTGTCAGTGTCGGTATCCAGAAGGACATCCCCACGCTGCTCAAGGTCGTCGGTGACTATCTTGCCGATGGCTACACGCGTATCAAGCTCAAGATCAAACCCGGTTGGGACATTGAACCTACCCGCGCTGTCCGCGAAGCTTGGCCCGACCTCATGCTTCAGGTCGATGCTAACTCCATCTACCATCTGAATGATGCAGCACACCTGGCACAGTTGGATGAATTCAACCTGCTGCTTGTGGAACAGCCGTTGGAGCATGATGACATCTTTGATCACGCCAAGCTCAAGAACAAGCTAGAGACGCCTCTCTGTCTGGACGAGAGCATTATCTCGCCCGAACATGCACGCTGGGCAATTGAAATGAACGCCTGTGACATCATCAACATCAAGCCTAGCCGCATCGGTGGCTATGCCGACGCCAAGCGCATCCATGACCTTGCCCAAGACGCGGGCATCACAGTCTGGCATGGCGGCATGTTAGAGACGGGCATTGGGCGCGCGGGCAATGTGGCATTGGCAAGTCTGCCCAACTTCACAATACCCGGTGACATCAGCGCCAACGCCCGCTATTTCCACCGCGACATTGTCACCAATCCCTTCACCCTCAACGATGACAGCACCCTGACCGTCCCCACCGCCCCTGGCTGTGGCGCGGATGTTGATGAGGTCTATTTGGAAGAAGTCACCTTAGACCGCTGGGAACTGCGCGCCTAATGCAAGCCGACGAACAGGGGGTGCGCGAAACAGGTCGTCGCCGCTATCAAGCCATTCCGCGCACCCTCCTGCTCATCACCAGCACAAACCCCTTGAGCAACCAGCGCGAAGTGCTGCTGCTCAAGGGCGCGTCCACCAAGCGGCTGTGGGCCAATCGCTACAATGGCTTGGGCGGACACATTGAAGCAAACGAAGATATCTTGCGTGCTGGACAACGGGAGTTAGAAGAAGAGACGGGATTAACCGACATTGCGCTCACGCTACGCGGCGTGGTCAACATCGACACAGGCAATGATGAGCAAGGGGCTAGACCTGGTGTCTTGGTCTTTGTGTTGGTGGGTGAAACGCAAGTGCGCGAGGTTGTCACAAGCACCGAAGGCACGCCAGAATGGATTCCACTGGCAGAGGTGGATGATTACCCGTTGGTGGACGACCTATATGCCCTCATTCCTCTAGCATTAGGCGATGGCCCCATCTTCTACGGTCATTATAGTCCGCGCGCCGATGGGTCAATGAGCTATCGCTTTAACAGCTAATCGAGCTTCCCTATGTGTAGCGAAATGTGGGGTCATCGGGCTTTCTTACATCTCAATCGAGAGGCACCCATTCCAGCGCATGCGGAAGTTGTTGCAATCTTCCTATACCGGGGAACAGCATGTGGGCAGTAATTATGACTGCATCTGCTGACAACGCCTCATCAACCACGGCTTGCCGAGATACAAGCATTTGCGCCTGATCTCGACCAGGCCAAATCCAATCTAGATGAGTCACTTCTGCCGGGTGATGAAATAGATCCCCCACATAGAATGCAAGCTTTCCCTTTGATTCAATCCTGACAATCGCATGTCCAGCCGATTCTC
>JBBQIG010000541.1:0-4129 GCA_038324715.1 Anaerolineae bacterium
TCCTACGTTGTCCCGTAAGAGAACATGTCCCGTAAGAACAGAGATTCCTAATCTGTTCAGGTTTTTATCGTAAATTACAGGAGTGTGCCAACGCACATCTGCTATATTATGTCTGTTGAAAATCCATCTGGAAACAATCCCGCCAATCAAGGCGGCAACAATAGTAGTAACAATCCCAACAAAAGCTCTGGCAAAAATAACCGTCGCCGTTCGCTACGTAGTAAACGGCGTGGTCGCAAGCCAGGTGAGGGCGGCGAAGTACGCGATCCGCGTGAGCAGCCTGCTGCACAAAAACCAGCGGCTGCACCTAAACCAACTGCCGACAAAGCTGACAAAAATGTGCGCGATAACCGAGATCGTCGTCGTCGTCGCCGGATGCGTGCCAAGCAACGCGGCCCGAATGATGCCGCGCCAGCGGTGGTGGAAGATGTTCTCAAGGATCTGCCCCCACTCATCCCTGCCTTTGTCTATACCCATGTGCTGCGCCCTGCCATGCGTGATGCCTTTGAGTTTCGCACGGAGCATTTCTCGAAGGTGACGCGCCAACTCGAAGACTTTCACATTGACCTGTCGCCACTCTATCCAGAAGGCGGTGACGAGATCAAGGGGGTTGCCTATGTGCCGCCTCTGGCTGAACGGCAAGCGGCGAATGCGGCCTTGGATGGTGATAATAAGTATGGTGACAACGAGGGCGGTGACAATGATGATGAAGCGTATGACGATGAACCGTATGATGCGGATTGGGAGATTGACAATAGCCCTGATGCCGCGCTGCTTGATGGCGCTTCCGCCCAAGAACTAAAGCTTTTGGGCGGTATTTTGGAAGAGAACACGCGGGACGATGATGAATCTGCCAACGCCTCTTATCTCTAACGATTATCTTTAGCCCATTATCTTTTGCATAGCAGTCTGCCTGTATGTCTGCTCGTAATCTTGTCGTATTTTGCCACTGTTTTGAGGAGTCTAGATTGTGACGCCGCCAGAGGAATCTACAGAAGTAACACCCGTACAACCCGAATTTAGTGCAACGCAAGTTGTGCGCGTGAACCAGTTGCAAGAGCATGTGGGGGGGAGCGTCATCCTGCAAGGCTGGGTCTATAATAAGACGGGGAAGGGCAAGCTTCAATTCCTGCAACTGCGTGATGGCACAGGCGTTTGTCAAGCCGTTATCTTCCGTGGCAATGTCACCGATGAAGAGTTTGAAGCCGCCAAGCAGTTGACGCAAGAGAGCAGCGTGCGCGTGACCGGCGAGGTAAAGGCCGACCCGCGTGCGCCTGGGATTCCGGGTGGCTATGAGCTGGATGTGCGTCAGATAGAGATCGTGCAGATTGCCGATCTCTATCCAATTTCGCCCAAAGATCATGGCATCGAATTTCTCATGCAAAACCGTCATCTCTGGCTGCGTTCTTCGCGCCAATGGGCGGCTTTGCGTGTGCGCGCGGTGATTGTGCGTGCCATCCGTGACTGGTTGGATGATCAAGGTTTCTTGAATGTAGATACACCCATCCTCACCCCCGCTGCGGCAGAGGGAACCACCACCCTCTTTAGCATCGACTATCATGGCGAACCGGCATTCCTGGCACAGACTGGACAACTTTACAACGAGGCCAACATCTTTGCCTTTGGCAAGGTCTACTCTTTTGGCCCCACCTTTCGCGCTGAAAAGAGCAAGACGCGCCGCCATCTGCAAGAGTTCTGGATGGTGGAGCCAGAAATTGCCTTCTGCGATCTGCAAGGGCTGATGGCGATTGAGGAGCAGTTTGTCTCCTATATTGTGCAACGCTGTTTGACCGAGTGCGAAGCAGAACTCAAGGTGCTTGAGCGCGATACCACGCAGTTGCAAAAGGTGACACCTGGCTTCCCACGCTTGCACTATGATGAAGCTGTACGCATGATCAACGAGGCGGCGGCACGTGGTGAGCTTGTCCCTGGCTATGAGGACAAAGTGCCTGCCATCGAGTGGGGAGATGATTTTGGTAGCCCGCATGAGACCTACCTGACCACCCAATTCGACAAGCCAATCTTCGTCCACCACTATCCTACTGTGGTCAAGGCATTCTACATGGAGCCTGATCCCGAGCGTCCAGAGGTCTGCCGCAGCGTGGATCTGCTGGCACCCGAAGGCTATGGGGAGATCATTGGTGGTTCAGAGCGCATGAGCGATCCAGATAAGCTGATCGCCGCCATTGCAAGCCACAAACTGCCTCAAGATGTCTATGAATGGTACGTTGATCTGCGCCGCTATGGCTCCGTTGTCCACAGTGGTTTTGGCCTGGGGGTGGAGCGCACTGTGGCATGGATTTGTGGATTGGATCATGTGCGTGAGACAACTGCCTTCCCGCGCACGCTGACCAACTTGCGCCCGTAAGTTGAGCACTCCCTGCCGAATGGCGACCGTGTATCTGCCAGAGTACCTGCCAGGTCGTGGCGCGCTGTAGGCGCGCCTGTTGGCGCGTAGTCGATTGATTCATGGTTTACTGGCTCGTGTTGCTTTGTGCCTTTGGGCTAACCCTGCTCTTAACGCCGTTTGCTAGTTGGATCGGGCGGCGGCTGGGACTGGTGGATCGCCCTGGTGGTCGCCGTCTGCACACAGGCGTTATTCCGCGCACCGGCGGACTTGCACTTTTCGGCGGCTTCTTCCTCACCGTTCTCCTCACTCTCCTTCTTCCCGAAGTTGTCCCAGATACGTGGGCGAGTTGGTTCCCTCCACGCAATGATCCCAACGAGACGCGGCGACTGGTTGCGCTGCTGGTCGGGGCTCTTTTTTGCGTGGTCGCAGGCTTCCTGGATGACCGCTACGAATGGTCTAGCAGGCCTCAATATGTGGCGCAGTTCATTGCCGCGCTGATTGCAGGAGTGGGGCTAATCTTCATCAAGCACATCAGCAACCCCTTTGGCGATGGCTTTCTCTTTGGCCCTGATGGGTTGCCCTGGTGGTTGGTTTGGCCTGTGACCATTTTTTGGTTTATAGGGATGATGAATACCATCAACTGGCTTGATGGGTTGAGTGGGCTGGTGGCAGGAGTGACGGCAATTCTTTGCATTGTCCTGACCCTGCACATGCTCTACTTTGCCGACCCGCCACAGTTGAGTGTAGCAACGTTGCCCGTAGCCTTATTGGGGGCGGCATTAGGCTTTTTGCCGCTTAATTTTATCTGGAACCGTATTTTTATGGGCAGTTCAGGTAGCTATTTTCTGGGCTTTGCCATTGCTGCCCTGGGCATTATCGGCGGCGCACGCCTGGCAACGGTGATGTTTGTGCTGGGGATGCCCATACTGGATGTGGCGTGGCTGATTTGGGATCGCTGGCGACGGGGTTTGCGTCCAGGGCAGGGGGGGCGTGACCATCTCCACTACCGCTTGCTGGATCGCGGCTTGCGTGCGCGCACGATTGTCTATGGCTATTGGGCCTTTTGCGCGGCATTTGGCGCGCTGACGCTGCTGGTCGATCACCGGCTGACGAAGTTGGTGGCGTTGATCGCGCTGGGCGCGTTGGGATTAGGCGTCCTGGTCTGGGCCAGTCGCGGCCCCAATGCGAACGCTATTGCCCCAGATTTACCCACCAACCTACCACCTAACCTGCCTTCTAACCTTTCGAATCACGAGTAACTATGACCAAAATTCTTGCCATCGAAACCAGTTGTGATGAGACTGCCGCCGCCGTGATCGTGGATGGGCGCACCATTGCATCAAATGTGGTGGCTACTCAGATTGAGTTACACCGGCGTTTTGGTGGCGTCTTTCCCGAAGTTGCCAGCCGCCAACATGTGCTTTCGATTCAACCCGTTATTCACCAGGCGTTGGCGCAAGCGGGATTGACGGGTGTGGCAGAGCTGGATGCGATTGCCGTTACCCACGGACCTGGGCTTGCGGGGAGCCTGTTGGTGGGTGTAAATGCCGCCAAGGGCTTGGCTTTTGCTTCTGGCTTGCCCTTGCTTCCCATCAATCACCTGGAAGGGCATATCTATTCCAACTGGCTTGTGCCCCCCAATGCAGAGAGACCTCCTGCCGATGAGCGTTTTCCTGCGCTGGTGTTGATAGTCTCTGGTGGACATACCGAGTTGATCCTGATGTTGGGGCATGGACGCTACAAGCTGATTGGCAGCACGCTGGATGATGCGGCGGGCGA
>JBBQIG010000542.1:0-4128 GCA_038324715.1 Anaerolineae bacterium
AACTGAAGAAGCAACACCGACTGAGGAAGTAACGCCGACTGAAGAAGCAACACCGACTGAGGAAGTAACACCGACTGAAGAAGTAACACCGACTGAGGAAGCAACACCAACCGAAGAAGTAACGCCAACCGTGGAGCCAACGTCAACAGTTGCTGTCATCGAGACTGCTGAAATAACAGATACAGTTGAGTTAACTGTGACCGCTGAAGCAACCGAATTCGAAGAGAGTGAGTTGCTGCCTCGCCAGTCCATCACGTTGCCCACTGATTTACCAACCGCTGTGCTGATTACGGGGGCACGCTATTTGAATGCGGTCGTGGATAGCGCATTGCCTATGGTGGCAGAACTTTCTCCCGATGGCAACCGGGTGGCATGGCTGGTGCCTGCGCAAGGGCGGCAGGCGGCTCGAATTTGCTTGGCGGATATTAGCGGTCGTCCACAGGGGTGCGAGGCGCTTCCAGGTTATGCAGGTTTGCCCTATCATCTTGTCTGGTCGCCTGACAGCGCTTGGATTGCTTTAAGCGAAGATCCGGCGGCACAAGCGCTGGAGAGTGATATTTGGCTGTTGAATGTAGCAGATGGCACGGTAACGAACCGCACTGATGATGGAGAAGTGGGGCGTTACGCAGAGCTAGAGGGTGGATTTGTGCTGGATTACTTGCCCATGTGGGATCCATCGACAGGTGCTCTCTATTTTTGGCGCAGCAGCCCTACTGATCAGGGGGATTTTGATTTGGCGCTGATGCGCCTTGATCCCCAAATGGAGGATGCGCCTGAACTCGTTCGCTCAGTAGATGAATTGACGGGGGATGGGCTGATCCGGTTTGGCTGGCAACGATTCTATTTGCAAGGCCCATCTTCTATTTCGCCGGATGGTTCACAACTGGCGGTTGTGGTTGCGCCAGCCCAAGAGATGGATGTGGCGGAGAGCCAAGCGTTGTGGCTGATCGACTTGGTCGAGACGGACGCCGAACCCACGCAACTTGCAACTGCTTTGACATGGCAGAGCGCGCTGCCCCAGTGGTCAAACCAGCCCGCTGTGGCGCGTGGACTGCAATGGACGGCGGATGGTCAGGGGATTGTCGTGGCGGCTTTGAGCAGCGATCTGCGATTGCCCTTGCTGTTGGCATATTATGTGGATGTGGCGAGTGGTGATGTGGAACCTGTGGTAGATTTTAGCACCAGCCGTGATCGCGACTTATTCTTTAGATCTGATCCTATGCGTGGACAGGCGGCGCGACTTGATGTGCCGTGGACTGTTGGGCTTGCACCCAATGCGAATGTCTTGTTGATGGTGACTGATTTAGGTGGGGTGGTAAGAATCTTGGGCGCTCCGCTGCCGCCTACGGATGCTGCACCTGTGGTTCTCTATGAACTTACAAGCCCAGGCTATGAGGTCTGGACGCGTGCCAGTAGCGGCGAAAATGGCACTGTATTGGTCTATGGGCTACTTTTGGAGAGTGAAGTGTTGGAATAGCGCACAATGTGGCGCACAGTGTAAGTAGTTTAAGCCGAGAGCAAGCAGTCAGATACTCTGTATAGATGATCTGGCTGCTTTTCTTATTGGCGGAGTAGATTATCCCCAGATTGACCAGGCAACGAGGAGTTGGGCCATAATGAACAGAGGGGTGGCTGCAACAGCCCAGGTGGGTCGCAAGGGACGGAAGCGGGCTTGTGCTTCCAGTAATGTTGCCACGGTGAGCAGGAGGATACCCGCTAACGCAATCCAGCCCATCCATCTGTCCGGTTGCTGTAGAGCCAGTTCCAGTGCCTGCCATGCTGCCAGAAAGATGAGCAGGCCGTAGATGGCAACCGTGCTCCATAGCTCGAAGAGCGTAGGATAAAAGAAGTAGTAGAGTAAGCCAGCGACCGCAACGAGGAGAAGTGCCCACGGGGTGGGCCAGCCACTTGTCTGCGAGGCAAAGGCCAGCGCATAGAGTGCATAGGTGAGCACCAGGTGGGCATGAACCACATAGCTGGGAAGAAAGTTGGATTGACGCACCAGGACAGCAAAAAGCGCCAGGAGCATTCCAAGCAGAATTGCACCTTTGTAAAAGATGTTGCCGGCTGCTGGTGTGAGCAACGCCACGAGCCAAGCGGCAAGAAGTGAGGCTAGTGTTAGCCCCATAGCTTTGGTGTGCGATGCGTCGGTGGGGGTGGAGGTAGAGGTGAATAGTCGTAACGACATGCCCCATATCACCAAAGCAACTAGTGTCAACGCAATGGCAAAGTAAAATTGCATAGTTTTCCCAGACTCACCCTGATGCGCGTTCGGATTTAACTTCTGAGGATAGCTGCTGCGTGGGCTTCGACGGACATCCGCGTTCGCATCTCCTTCGGCTCCACAACATAGAGATCGCCATTGTGGAGGAGCGTGTAAACAGCCAGAAGGTCGGTCAGATCACAAGCACAGGAATTTGATTCTTCGCGCAGAACAACCTTCTGTTGCGTTGCGTCATAAGTGCCCCAGACTGGTTTATTAGCCGCAACAAAGGCAGTTTCAATGCGACCTTGATCGGCGGCAGGTAGTAGGTGGCGCAGATCAACTTCCGTGCGCCAACTATTTTCCAAGTGGCGGTATTCAGTCATTTTCCGTGTTTGTTCAGCCGCGAAGATGGGCGCAGCCAACATCCACGCCTTCTTTTGCAGGTCTTCATTGTGCAAATTATCCAGGTTTGCACCGATATACAATTCTACCAGATGTGGGTGTGTATTGACCTCTTGGTAGATGGACAGAAGTTCTTCCGACCCTGCAACGATCAGCGGTACATTTTGATCATGCAAGAATTCGCTCAGTTGGCGATCAATCTGTTGGAATAGGCGTTTTAGTTCGTCACTGTCAATCGCTGAAGGATCAAGGGCTGATGGGTCAATGACTACCGACTTGTCGTCATGCGATGCTGCGGCATGGGCACGAGGGATCGGTTGGTAGTGTTCTGTTTGCATATGTAGCGTTTCGGATAATTGGGTGGAGATGGCCTCTATATCCAACTCTGTATTCAATTCATCGAGCGCATAACGACTGCCGCGCAGGAGACGGACGCGAGTCGGACTGATGGCTAGCAAGTAAAAGAATCTGTCTTTGGTGAGCAGGGGCAATAGTGGTTTTGCATAGAAGGTATCTGCTATAACAATTTCAGTATTAAAGGTTATGGGTACTTGATAAGTCAAAAAGGTCTCTTCGGAAAGAAAAAGTGCCAATCCATCCCGCTGTTGATGCCAGAACTCTACATTCTTGACCAACGCTTGTGCTGGAGCTAACACCTCATGAATTTTGGTGTCGTCAAATCCCCGTTCACGAAGCTGCTTGCCAGTGACTTTGATAAGATTGTTTAGTTGAAGGCTCTCTGCTTGCACACGTGTGAGAATGCGTGAAGTGGGTATATAAATGGAAACCGCAGGTTTACCCCGCAGGGCAATGAGCGATTGTAAATCTTGAAGGTTAAATGGTTCTTTCATAGTCACTCCTGGCATGATTGCCCACGATAGCGGCTATGAAGCTACATTTAACCGGCTGTCAAGACGATCCTAACTGTGCTACAAGTCGCTATATGGGCCAATTGGGATAGATGGCCGATGTGTAAACAAGGGTCTAGTGGAACTGCTGTTTTCTGTATCATTTTCTGTGCGATGAATTGAGTCATGCTACTCATGTTAGCTAGCTAGCCTGATGATCCGGTACCTTTGCCAACAGGTTGAAGAGCGATGACAAGGTGAGCGAGTCCGACGTAAGCTCTTTATTTGTATGGGATGCAGGTGCCACGACTCTGGCACGGCTTCCCATACCTTCTAACACCAGAATCCCTAGGCGGGGATGTTCAGCCGTCAAGCTTGCTGCTTCCGACGCAGACTCCACATCTAGAACTACCCAATCTGCATCACGCAACACAGAAGCGGTTGGAGCCGGATCTGCCGCCTCAATTACATGGAACTTTGCTGATGCCGTTTTCAGTGCGTACTGAAGAAGTTCTCGCAACAAGCGAGGACGATTGGCAAGGATGACTGTTATAGATTTTGATCCGCTCATAATTTCTACCCCGTAGTTGGTAAGACATCTGGTTAGACAGTACAGGTGGAAGATCTACTACCTTGTATAATTACTATAGGAATATCTACTCTGTGAATATC
>JBBQIG010000543.1:0-4111 GCA_038324715.1 Anaerolineae bacterium
CAACTGCAAAGTGGGTTGCCGCGAATGCCTGCATCCTATGACGCAGTTTCAACAGCAACAGCAGCCACGTGAGGGTAGACATGCGTAAAACGAGTCCAATAGAGCAGGGGAGAACCCAAAACGGCAGCAGGTTGAATGATCAGGGCGGGAACGGTCATCAGAGTAATGGGAATCAGGGTCACGGGAATCCGAGTGCCGGGCCTCTCCTCACCAATCAAGAGGCCCAGAATCAGCAAGATGTTGCTCAGGCCATTGCCAAACTAGCCCCCTGGTTTCATAACTTGCACCTGCCGCAAGGCGTGCAGACCTTCCCCGATCATCCACTGGGTGACTTCCCCTCCTATAAGTGGGCAAAACTTGCGCCACACTTGCCGGATGACCTGCATGGCTGGAATGTATTGGACATAGGCTGCAATGCTGGCTTCTACACCTTTGCTTTGGCCCAACGCGGTGCGCAGGTGGTGGGCATTGATGTGGATCCCAGCTCCTTACGACAGGCGACTTGGGCGGCGTGCCAGCTTGGTCTACAGGATCAGGTTGAATTTCGCCAGATGCAGGTCTATGACCTTGCGCACGAAGATCAAACCTATGATCTTGTGCTCTTTATGGGCGTCTTCTACCACTTGCGCTATCCCTTGTTGGGTCTTGATATCGTTTCAGAGAAGGTCAAGCGATTGATGGTCTTTCAGACGCTGACCATGCCGGGTGATGAGATCTACGGGAATACCCACGGTTTCGGTCTCAACGAGCGTGCGGCGATGCTTGAACCGGGTTGGCCTAAACTGGCCTTTATCGAGCATGAATTAGCCGAAGATCCCAGCAACTGGTGGGCACCCAACCGCGCGGCGATTGAGGCTCTGCTCCGTTCGAGTGGGATGCGCATCACTGCTTCGCCCGGCGCAGAAATCTATCTGTGTGAGCCAAACAATGAACGGCCTTCCTCCGTGGCTACCTGGAATCGTGGCGAGATCATGGCTGCAACGGGTCGATCCACCAACCGCTAGGGTCTACAACCGATAGTATTCCCTCTACTGACTGCCGCTGCCAAAGTTCGACACAATCCAAACGGTAGAAAAGGAAGCTGATGCAAAATATGAACCAACCTAATAAGCCACTGCGAGAAAAAATTGGAATCTGTCAATGGTTTCACTATGAGGCGTATGAGGATGTAGAGAATGCGATTGACTTGCTGCATGATCTAGGTGTTAAGCATCTGCGTACCAACATCTCCTGGGCCGACTTTGTGCGCCCTGGTGGTCGGGAGTGGTATGACTGGCAGATGGAAACGCTCGACGATGCTGGCTTTGAAATTTTGCTTTCTGTGTGGCATGTCCCCCCCTCCTATTCAGAAGGCAATGCGACCAACGCCCCACCACGCCGCTTGCGTGATTATGCCGACTTTATTGATCAAGTCATTACACTCTATGGCGACAAGTTCAACGAACTCGCTCTGTGGAATGAACCCAATAGCTATTACGAGTGGAATTTTGACGAGTATGATCCGATGTGGGAGAAATTCGGCGCAATGATCCGAGACGCAGCTAATTGGGCAAAGGCGCGCGGTCGCACAACTGTGTTGAGCGGCATGATGCCGGTGGATCATACCTGGCTTGAGCTGATGGGGCAGTATGGCGTTCTCTCCCATATTGACATCATCGCCATTCACGCCTTTCCCGAAATGTGGTGGGCTGATTTTCCAAACTGGGAATGGTATGACCGATGGAAAGGTTGGGACGAGCGCGTGAACTATATCGCCGCCTATGTTGAGGGGCGACCCATTTGGGTTACAGAAACTGGACTTGCCACCTGGGATCCAGTGAAGAACTGCGAAGCGCGCCATGAGTTGCAAGTTTCGATGCTGGAGCGAGCCGTTGCGGCACCCGTTGAACGGCTCTACTGGTATACCGCCATTGACCTAGCGCCGCATCGAACCGCAATTGAAGGTTTTCATGTGGACGAAAACGAGTATCATTTGGGGCTTGTGACCCACGAGTTGGAGAAAAAGCCCTCATACTATCGCTTCAAAGAGTTACTGGCAATGTCCAACCCCTCTGAACCTATGAATCGGGAAGCAGCAACCCAGTCGAATTCTCGGTAGATTCGCTAGCTTCGGAAGATAGGGAGCGCCGTTTCTCATGCACCAGCCCCTCCCTATTCATTTGGCTACCTATTTCCCTGTATCACAATCATTCTCCTGATCGCTCTCTATAATACCAGAAATCACATTTGGCAGCGGCTCAAGAACGCTCGTTCTTGAGCCGCTGTACTATTTGCTTCAATAATAGAAGTATGAACTTCCATCAGGGTTGGCTGGGGTACTGAACTTGAATTCATTTGAAACTTTTCGTATAATAAAGCTATGAAAAATCGAAGTTATAACCAGTTTTGTGCTTTAGCGTATGCCTTAGATGTCGTGGGTGAGCGGTGGACGCTGCTCATCATTCGAGAGATGCTAATCGGCCCGCGCCGCTTTAAGGATTTGATTGATGGGCTGCCGGATATCAGCACCAACTTGCTTTCAGAGCGGCTTAAGAGCCTGGAGCAGCGGGGCATGATTGTTCGTCGCGTCCTTCCTCCACCCGCGGGTTCAACCGTTTATGAGTTGACGCCGCTGGGGCTGTCGTTGGAAAAAGCTGTGATTGAGTTGGGCAGATGGGGAAGCCAACTGCTGCCCGCTTCGTTGGAGGGTGTTGTTCTGCCCAGCGCAGCGTCGATGGCGCTGGCAGTCAAAGCCTTTTTCCGTCCTGTGCAAGCCCAGGCAGTCAATGAGACATACGAGTTTCACCTCGACCGCGAGGTGCTTCAGATCGAGATCAAAGAGGGTGAACTCCAAGTTCAGCAAGGAGATACCCTGAAAGCCGATGTGGTCTTCCATACGGCAATGCCAGTCTTTGTGGGCCTATTTGCGGGTCAGCTTACGTCAGAGCAAGCCATCGGTGGCGGAATGATCCAGGTCGAGGGCGATCCCGAAGCGTTGAGCCGCTTCCTGAATTTATGCGGCGTGGCAGGGGCGCAGTAGTACTACTTCAGTTAGAGGTGAATTCATGTTATGATCTGCTTCCATGTGGATTGCAGTGTGTATAAACATGTGGCTAATTGTATAAGCAGTTCAACAGGTGGCTCTAATGATGAAAACGATTCAGATGACAATTGATGAAGATTTGCTTGCCGATGTAGATCGTGCCGTGAACGAACTAGGTATAAATCGCTCATTTTTTATTCGCAGTGCGCTACAAACTGCACTGCATCAGCATGCCGTTGAAAAGCTAGAAGAGCGCCATGCGGCTGGCTATGCCAAGCAACCTGCTAGTGACGCTGAGGTAGCAGAATGGGCCGATACCCTGTGCATCTAGCCGCCTGAGCCTGTACACCATTAGTTTCTAGTCCAGCCCAGCGCGCGCCAGAGCAAGCGTGGGTCACGCGGGACAGAGGAGAGTAGCGCCCACTTGACGCGCCAGGGGGCGCGCACAAAGAGGCGTGACATGGGTGGTATTACTTCGCTCACCTGCAGCGTGTTGGAGAGATAACCTGCCCACTCTTTGCGCGGCAGGTTAAAAAATTCGGCGAAAAAGGCTTGTGTCTGTGCGTGATCAAAGTGCAGCACATTTTGCAGCCCAAAGAGGTAGAGATAGTGGCGGCGCAGGCGATCATCGGGCCAAAGTGCGCCCCACCCTGCACTTGCCAATGCCGCGGGCGAAGCCTGTGGCTGCGCTAGAACCTCTGCCAACGCTGCCGCCACGCGTGGAGCCATTGTCAACGCCGCACCCACTTGATAGCCCGTAGCAGGATGCACCATACTCGCCGCACCACCATAGCCCATGAGGGGTTGGTGCAGGTCGGGCATGGGCGAATTCATGGGGAAAAGAACGCGTTCCTCATGCTCACAACTCAGCACCTCAATGCCTCGGTGCGCCAAACGCCTGTGCAGCCGCGCCTCTAGCAGTTCTTGTGAGAGCGCAGGTGCATGGGCGAGTGAAGTCTCCTCGACAAAATAGCGTCCATCGCCCAAATCCATTGCATACAAAAAGGTGATCGGCTCGCTGGCACGTTCTTGGGACGTCAAATAGTCGCTGCGAAAGTCCATCAGCACCAGCCGACCCGCCTTGACGGG
>JBBQIG010000544.1:0-4099 GCA_038324715.1 Anaerolineae bacterium
GAACACTGGGGAAGGCGTAGAATGCACCTTTTGGCTCAAAGCAATCCAACCCGATCTCGTTCAGCCCTTTAACGATCACGCGACGGCGCTGGTCATAGCTCGCCACCATGTTCTCAACAAACTCCTCAACTGCCGGATTGATAAAGGCTTCAAGCGCCGCTTCTTGACCCATGGTAGAAGCAGACATGATCAGATACTGATGAATCTTACGCATGGCACCCAGGAGATCCGCTGGGCCAAGCGCATAGCCGATACGCCAGCCAGTCATGGCGTAGTCCTTGCTCATGCCGCCCAAATGCACAGTACGCTGGGCCATTCCTGGCAGCGAGGCAAACATAACATGTTGATGATCGCCATAGACCAAGCGGTCGTAGATTTCATCGGAGATCACAATCAAGTCGTTTTCTTCAGCAATGCGCGCTATTTCCAACATGCCCGCGCGATCCATCACCGCGCCAGTGGGGTTGCTGGGGAAGCCGATGAGCAATGCCTTGGTGCGAGGCGTAATTGCCGCTTGGATCGCCTGGGGATCCACACGGAAGTCGTCTTTGGCATAGGTGGGAATATCGACCACAGTGCCGCCCGCCAAGATAACGCTGGCAGTATAGCTGACAAAGCAGGGCTGCGGCACAATCACTTCATCACCCGGGTCTAAAATGGCCTGCATAATGAGGTACATGGCCTCGCTGACCCCCACGGTAATCAGCACTTCAGTTTCTGGCTCATAGGCAGGGCCGCCATAGAGTGTTTGTAATTTCTCTGCCACCGCGCTACGCAGCTCGATCATCCCTGCGTTGGAGGTGTAGGCTGTATGTCCTTGTTGTAGACTGGAAATCCCTGCCTGTAGGATGGGTGCCGGGGTCACAAAATCCGGCTCACCGATGCCCAGACTGATTACATCTTCCATGGTCGCGGCAATGTCGAAATAGCGACGAATACCGGATGGGGGAACTGCTTGTACACGTTGGCTGAGACGGACGTTATGGTCACGCAAGTTTCGAATGCCGTTGGTTATGGGGCTGCTAACCGAGGAGGGGGAAAGCAGCGTGGAGAGCGTTTGCGAATTCATGAACAGTTGGCCTCCCTGGCCAACAGAATGTCAGAGTTACTGCTACACCTATATTGTTTGAGTGGGGTGACTGGTAGTGGCAGGCTGGGCAGCGCGTTGAACGTCAAATGGAAAGTCAAATAAGACGCAGCGCGGAGGGCAGTCGCCATCCAAGCAAAGTCGGTGAAAGCCGTTTACAACCGAGGTGCCGACGTACACCTAGATTGTCGGCGGCGTGCGATGGCTAAGCCACCCACACCACAACCCAAACCAGAAAGTTTACTATTCATACCTATCACTCATACTCTATTTTGAACTGTCGTTATTTGTAACTGTCTTTTATAAAACTGTCTTTATGAAGCTATCAGGTGGAAGTTTATCAGGTATATCACGCGCGAAGAACAATACGGATAAATCCCTATAAGGGTGCTAGGTATATAGTTGGGCATATTGATGAATATCTACATGGAACGTTATCCAACGAACAAAGTTCCTTTGATAACAGGATTTAACCGTCAACATTGCTCAATCAAGCAAGTGCAGGGCGGCGATTGCGCCAGGTGGTGCTTTGCTCATAGGCATGGGCGGCACGCAAAATTACTGCCTCACCCAGATGAGGGCCAATCAGTTGCAGGCCAATCGGCAACCCCTGCTTGTCAAAGCCACAGGGCACGCTAATTCCACAGACTCCCGACAAGTTGACGCTGAGGGTAAAGATATCACTCAGATACATCTCAATCGGGTTGTCGGTCTTTTCGCCGATGCGGAACGCAGTCGTGGGCGCAACTGGACAAGCAATCATGTCAACCTGCTCAAAAGCTTGCTCAAAGTCACGCTTGATCAGCGTGCGTACCTGTTGAGCCTTCAAATAATAGGCATCATAATAACCGGCGCTCAAAGCGTAGGCTCCCAACATAATGCGTCGCTTCACCTCTGGGCCAAATCCTTCGCCACGCGTGCGACGAATGTTCTCAAACATGGCATCATCACCCGCACTGTAGCCAAAGCGCACACCGTCATAACGGGACAGATTCGCACTGGCTTCGGCGGTGGCGACCAGGTAATAGACGGGCAAGGCTTTGTCTGTATTGGGCATCTGGATCGGCACAACTGTTGCCCCTAAGGATTCTAATTGGGCAATGGCAGTGCGTACAGCTTCATCAACTTCAGGCTGCATCCCCTCAATAAAATATTCGGCGGGCAACCCCACGCGCAAGCCGCGGATGTCACCTGTGAGTGCCGCAGCATAATCGGGAACCGGCACATCCAAGCTGGTGCTATCGAGCGGATCATGTCCTGCTATCACGCCCAGGAGCAGGGCGGCATCAGGTACATCTTTGGACAAGACACCAATCTGATCCAAGCTACTGCCATAGGCGACAAGTCCATAACGGCTGACACGACCATAGGAGGGCTTAATGCCCACCACGCCACAAAGCGACGCAGGTTGGCGCACGCTGCCACCTGTGTCCGTGCCCAACGCAGCCAACGCTTCATCGGCACTCACCGCAGCCGCAGAGCCGCCACTGCTGCCTCCTGGCACACGTGTCAGATCCCACGGGTTGTGCGTGGTGAAATAGCCACTATTTTCAGTGCTGGAACCCATTGCAAATTCGTCGGTGTTGGTCTTGCCCAACATCACCATGCCAGCAGACTCTAAGCGTGATACGGCAGTGGCGGTATAAGGAGGCTTGTACCCCTTCAAAATTTTGCTACCACAAGTTGTTTCAATGCCACGCGTGGCGAGTACATCTTTGATCGCCAAGGGAATCCCCAAAAGTGGCGCATCATCACCCTGGGCGCGGCGCTTGTCGGCAATAGCTGCCTGTTCCAGCGCAACTTCTGGGGTCACGGTGAGATAGGCTTTCACCTGATTGTCAATCGCCGCAATGCGATCCAAAAGGGCCTGGGTAAGTTGTACCGCGCTGATTTCACCTGCGCGTAAAGCCGTGCTTGCCTGGTGGACAGTGAGTTGGTGAAGCGATTGGGTAGCGATAGTCACAAGAATGCCTATTCTTCAAAGACCGCACGCACGCGGAAGAAGCCATCGGCGTGGTCAGGAGCATTTGCCAATGCCTCTTCATTGCTGAGGGAGGGTCGAGGTACGTCCTCGCGCATGACATTTACCAGGGGCAGTACGTAGGGCGTGGGGGGAACGCTGCTGGTGTCTACTTCTTGCAGTCGTTCGGCATAATCGAGAATGGCTGAAAGCTGCCCTGCATATTGCTCAATCTCGGGTTCAGTCAGACGAAGTTTGGCAAGTTCCGCCACATGGCGTACTTCATCAGGTGTTAAATGTACAGACATAGTAAAAACCCTTAATAAATCCTGAATAACTCAATGTCACTCTTGCTAAATTGTGAGCTAAATCGCCTTGAATGAGAGCAACCCAGCAAGCAGTTTCAAACAAAAACGCCGTGGATTGATTCCACGGCGTGGGCGGCGAACGGTCAGCACTCGAATCACACTGTGGAGTGTGTCCACGATGCTGGGCAAGCCTCAGTCACCGGGACACGCGTCTAGCTGCGGCAGCCAATGCGGCTGCACAAGTAGCATTGTATGAGCGTGCGGCGCAGAAAGTAGCGTAAATCATCTATTCGTTGAGGTTGGGTGAGAACAGATACTGTTCAAGTTGGATTCAGCGAATCGCTAAACTGCCGGGGAGTATACTCGCGCGGGTAAGGTGTGTCAAACCGACAATGGCCCAGAAATCCGAACAGATGCGATTTACAGTATGCCAACAGTATGCCAACATATAGTGAAAGTAAGGCTTTGGCAGGACAATTGGCAGTCGATTATACTGGGGCACAGCTACTTAACTGGCACATAGCAAGACTTTCTAATTTGACAATGTCAGATTGGACATTTGTTCTAGACGAAAACCGCTATGATGGACTAGCAAACTGTGCGGCACGACACATTATGTCTAGCCAGCGCACGATCTGAATTGCCTACAACTCATACCGGTCGGCCAACGTCCGATGTAGATGTCCGATACATCGACTTGCGAGCCAATATTTCGCCGAAATCACATGTTATGTAATGTGACAT
>JBBQIG010000545.1:0-4096 GCA_038324715.1 Anaerolineae bacterium
ATTGCCAGCACAGAGTGTGTGCTACCCTTTTTTATATGGATTGATAAGCGGTAGATTGATAAGAGGCTGATAAAAGGATCGCATTGACTGGAGAGAAGATGGAACCCGTAGAGGCGGAGACAAAACAGGAGCTTGAGCAAGAACGTCTTGAGTTACTTCATCAATTAGACGAGTGGCTGGAACTGCCGCTGGTGGTACTGGGCTTTGTGTGGCTTGCACTGCTTGTGGTGGAATTTACTTGGGGAATATCTCCCTTATTGGCGAATATCAGTACAGTCATCTGGATCATCTTTATTGTTGACTTCTTGATTAAGTTCACCCTTGCGCCGCGCAAACTGGCTTATCTGCGGCGCAATTGGCTTACTGTTCTTTCACTGATCGCGCCAGCTTTGCGGGTCATCCGCGTCGTTTCCCTGATGCGCGTCCTACGCACGGCGCGCGCTGCACGCAGTTTGCGGCTGTTGCGGGTGGTAAGCTCCACCAATCGTGGCATGAAGGCCTTGCGCGCCAGCATGGGGCGGCGGGGATTGGGTTATCTGGTAGTTCTGACCGCTTTAGTCACGATGGCAGGCGCAGCAGGGATGTACGCCTTTGAGAGTGAGGTCGCAAATGGCTTAGATTCCTTCGGGCGCTCCCTCTGGTACACTGCCATGATCATGACGACTCTAGGTTCTGAATATTGGCCGCAAACGGCAGAGGGACGCGTGCTGACTTTTCTGCTCTCCCTCTATGCGATTGGTGTCGTTGGCTATCTAACCGCCTCGTTAGCCTCCTTCTTTATCGGTCAAGAGACTGGCACGGTCAACGAGGGCGAGAACTCTATTGCTGCGCTGCGCACAGAGATTGTCGCATTGCGTGCGGAATTACAGGCTTTACGCTCACCCCCCGCAGAGCAGTAAGACCATAACAAGCTAAAACCTTGCCCCACCTGCTACTACGGCACTGTGAGTTTGCCTAATGCTGCTATTGAATTTGATTGGGGCAAGGTGCCACTCTTCATGAGCCCCGCGCATGGCTGCGTTGGTCGGTAAATCATTCAACACCAAGTCGGCTATGACTGGCGCATGATCTGATGAACCCGAATTCGGCCACACCGCAGAGCGTATACCCATAAAAGGACTGTCATAAAAGATGTAATCCAAACGCAGTAATGCTGGAAGTGGTACCTGCTCCTTGTTGGGATAGGTAAAGCCCATACCCACTTCACCCACTTCACGATAGGCATCGGTGTACTGTGCTGTTAGCTCGCGATAGCTATGAAAGTGATCTGTCATGTTGAAATCACCACTCGTGAGTAGCGGGGCCTCCTCTGCGTCCATATCTTCTATGAGTCTACGGAGGGCTGTGCGGTGGGGCGCGGCATTCAGATATTGTTCAAAAGTAACCGGCGGCACAGGATGAACGTTATAGAGTACAACGGGTTGTTCGTCAATGGTCAACACCACGCGCTGATGACCAAGCGAGCCTGGCAACCCTTCATAGCGAAAATATTCATCTTCTTGAATTGGAAAGCGACTTAGCACACCTTGTCCAGCATAGGCTTCTACGGGATGTAGTGATCTATATGGGTACTCCTCGCCCAGTTGCGCCTCAAATGCCGCCGCCGCGGCAGGGCTTAACTCCTGAAGCGCTACAATGTCGGCATCCGCCGCGTCAATTATCTGAACCAGCGTAGCGACCTCGTCTTCAGTGGGTGTCTCAATATTAAAGGTCATTAGTCTCAGCGTAGGTAGCGCGGCTGGGGCATCTTCCATCCTCGGTATGAGATAGGGGCCGTAGGAGAAAAAGAATGCAATTACACTGGGAAGCAGAACGAGAGCCAACCGCATGCGACGCAGGAACAGCACGATGGGCAGCAACAGCACCGAGATCAAGAGAAGTAGATGCAGTATTGTTTTCACAATGCCCATGCCGACTACCTCTTCACCTACGACCCATTGCAACAACCAGAGTAGAAAGACCACAACACCATAGGTGACGATGGTAATGGTTAGTGCTTTTTGAAGATTTTTTTTCATAAGTTGTCCTTTCCCGATAAAGCTATCTATAGGAGCCATCATTCACTGTAATCCCCCATGCTATTGCGTGCAGCTAGCGCCCTGCTATTTGATTGGCTTTTGGCGAATTAGCAGAGGCAAGCGCGCTCATTCCGCTTTCTAATCTCTTCCCTAATTGACAACGATTCTCAGTTGCAGTAGAGTATCTCGTAATTGAGAATATTTCTCAATTGTTATTGAGCACTTGAAAGGACAGAAGATGAACAATCAGTGGGGCCAGCCGTTGCGCTGGTTGAGTGCCCTTGCATGCATCACATTGTTGTTGGGCGGCTGTATCGCACCAACGACAACCCCCTCGGCATCAAGCCAAATCCCTGAATCTCCGACAGAAGCCACAACAGAAACTACACAGGCCACTACCCTGCCGGATTTATCTCCCGTTGACTTGGCAGGGGGCAAGCTGCGTGTGGTGGCAACTACCAATTTGGTGGGGGATGTAGTGGCGCAGATCGGCGGCGACTATATTGAGCTGGCAACGCTCTTTGCCCCTGGTGTCGATCCCCATGCTTATCAGCTAACGCCATCTGATCGACGGCTGTTGGAGAATGCTCAAGTGATCTTTGTCAATGGGCTGGGGCTGGAAGAGGCGATGCTGCCCATCTTGGATGAGCTAGATAACAATGTGCCGGTTGTGGCAGTGAGTACAGGAATCGCTACGTTAGAGTTTGGCGAACATGAAAGTGAACACGAGGAAGAGCATGCGCATGAGGGCGAGGAGCATGAAGGGGAAGAACACGAAGGAGAAGAACATGAAGGGGAAGAACATGAAGGGGAAGAAGGCGATCATCATCATGAAGGAGCTGACCCGCATGTTTGGCACAGTGTGCCGAATGTACTCGTCTGGACGGACAACGTTGCGACAGCTTTGAGCGCGCTCGACCCTGCTCAGGCTGATGCTTACAATGCGGCTGCCGCCGACTATCGCACTGAATTGGAAGCGTTGAACATCGAGTTGCACGCCCTAGTGGAGACCCTGCCCGCGGATCAACGCAAGTTGGTCACTGACCATGACTCTTTGGGCTATCTGGAGGAGGAGTATGGCTTTACGGTGGTGGGAACTGTCATTCCCTCACTGAGTACATTGGCTTCTACCTCGGCCCAGGAGTTGGCTGCGTTGCAAGAGCAGATCACGATAGAGGGTATCACGGCAATCTTTGTTGGTTCCACGGTAAGCCCGGCGCTGGCAAATCAGTTGGCGACGGATCTGGACATTCGGGTTGTGCCCATTTATAGCGATTCCCTGAGCGACGTAACAGGCCCCGCCTCGAACTATGTGGACTTTATGCGCCACAATCTCCAGACGATTGTCGCCGCGTTGCAATAATGTAGCCGTCCCTTATTTTTTTCTCAATTGGTACCCAATGGTTTTTATTGGCTCACCAAGGCAAAGAAATTACCCAATCTCAAGATCGTGAGTTCTTTATGAGTATTCTTATGCTTGAATCTATCCAAGAAGCTCTTGACGATGACCGTTTACCTGTAACCGTGCTTTCTGGCTTTTTGGGCGCTGGCAAGACGACTGTGCTCAACCATATCCTCAACAATCGCGCTGGGCTGCGTGTGGCGGTGATTGTCAATGACATGAGTGAAATTAACATTGACGCCGCGCTTGTGGCGGGGCAGGGTGCCTTACACCGCACTGAGGAAAAGTTAGTGCAGATGAGCAATGGCTGTATCTGCTGCACGCTGCGCGAGGATTTGCTGGCAGAGGTGAACAAGTTGGCGCGGGCAGGGCGCTTTGATTATCTGCTGGTGGAATCCACCGGAATTTCTGAGCCATTGCCTGTTGCTGAGACCTTTACTTTTGAACTGCCAGGGGTGACAGGGACACTGGTCGAGCTTGCTCGGCTTGATACGATGGTGACGGTGGTGGATGCCTACAATTTTTTGAACCAGTACCTTGCGGGCGAAGAATTGGCGGCACTGGGCATGGCGGCGACGGATCAAGACCAGCGCACGCTCACTGATTTATTGATTGAACAAGTGGAGTTTGCGGATGTGATCTTGGTCAACAAAATTGATTTGGTTGATGCGTCCTC
>JBBQIG010000546.1:0-4090 GCA_038324715.1 Anaerolineae bacterium
CTCTATCCAAAGATGCCGGACTTCCGTGAACTGCTTGGTTTGTATGATCCCCAAGGCAAATTCCGCAACCCATACTTGGACAAGTACATCTTCGGCGTGGCCTAAATTACGGTGGCTGCCATTTCCAGGAGTGGCAGTCACTCTCACTCTCTAATCAAAGCTGCTGGCTTGTTGCGCCCTGCCACCAGGAAAAAGATCAGCCCAATCGATACCCACGCCGCTGCAAATTGAAACATTGCAATTGGGCCAACGCTATCATACAGCGTGCCACCCAACAGCGCGCCAGAGGCTGATCCCAAGCCCATGCTCATCCCTGCCAGCAGCCCCTGCGCCGTTGCGCCCGATCCTTTGGGCGTCACCTCGTTGACATACGAAACACCCGCCACCCATAAGGCCGAGAAGGTGAGTCCATGCAACAAATTGATGGGCAATACCAACCAAACGGGTGGCAACAAAGTATACGCCAGCATCCGAACCACATAGGCAGAGAGCGCTAAAAGCAGCAGCCCGCGTGCGCCCATCTTGCGCAAAAGCCAGCCGGAGAAGAAAAAGACCGGCATTTCGCTCAATGTAGCAACCGTCAGCGACCAACCCATCAGCGTTTCGCTTGCGCCTAAATCAGACAAATAGAGAAAGAGATAGTTGTGGACAATGCCACTGCCCATGCTGGCGAAGAGCACAGTCACCATGAAGATCATCAAAGGACGGTTACTCGTCAAGGTGCGGATGCCCGACCAGAAGGGCTGTCCCATCTCCTTGGTCGTAACAGCCAAGCGGCTGGAAACGACGAGACCTATCGCTGTAAAAAAGATAAAGGCATAAAACGAAAACTGTAGCCCAAAACGATCCACCATTGTACCGGCAACAGCACCGGCAATGCCCCAGCCAATCGCTCCCCACACCCGCTGCCGTCCATAGAGAACAGAGCGTTCCCCCAGCAGTTCCATCACACTGTTATCAACCAGCGGCATAATCGGCGCGGCAAAAAAGGCATATCCCGCCACAATCAAGAGCAACCAGGGCAAACTCATAGCCCAAGAGAGCAGTGCCACCATACTCATCGTGCCGAGCATGGTCAGGGTTAGCATGGTGCGGTGTTGGCGCGTACTATCTGCCAGCGCACCCCACAACGGCGCAGCCAGCCACGTAATAATGGGCGAAATTCCCACCAAAAGCCCAATCTGCTGTCCGCTCAACCCAGCCTGACTGTAGTAGAGAACTAAGAAGGGCATCAGACAAGATGCAGCCGCGTAAAAACAAAAATAGAAAGCCTTGGGGGCCAATAACGCGCGATCCACACCCCAGCGCCGCGGCGCTGGGGCAGTTGTATCAAGAACTTGCGACATGAACGCTTATTCTAGAACCGGCAAATCGGTTCAATTCTTCAAAATAGATGATTTCAGCTTACCGTCTCGAACGTTCCGCCACCATCAACAGGGTCTGCAAGAGCGTATTCGCACCCGCAACCACATCTTCATCGGTTGTCGCTTCTTGAGGACAATGGCTGCGCCCATCCACGGATGGTACAAAGATCAACCCAGTCGGCACATAGGCTGCAAGCGAATGGGCATCATGCACGGCTCCAGACGAGAAGGTCAGATGGCGCAAGCCCAACGTCTCGGCGGCAACACGAATCGTCAGTTGAATCTGAGGGTCTAGGCCGCATGGAGCCAACTTCGCCGTGGGCGTCAACGTGTGAGTAACTCTCTCGGCACGCGCCGCCTCTGCCGCGGCGCGACGCACCATGCTATCCAGCACGGCAATTGTGGCCTCATCTGCCGCGCGAAATTCCAACATCACCACAGCACGATTGGGGACAACGTTGAATACATTAGGCCCAGACTCAAGACCACCGCAAGTTAACACCGCATTGGGAAAGGTCTGGCAGACCGAATCGTGGGCTTGGGTGATAAAGCGCGCTGCCGCCACCAACGCATCAGAGCGCATACCCATGGGCGTTGTGCCCGCATGGTCACTGCGTCCACTAAAGGAGACTTCATAGGCACGTCGCCCCACCACGGCATTGATAACGCCAATGGTAGCACCCGCATGTTCAAGACGCGGCCCCTGCTCCACATGCAATTCCAAAAAGGCTGCAATGGCACTCATGTCGCGCTTGGCACTCAGCATACTTTCTTCGCTCAACCCATTCGGCATAATGTTCTGCATGGCAGCAAAATCATCCGCATAGTTAGAGGCTTGTGTGATAAACCGCACCGCATCTTCTCGGCTATAGCTGCCTGCCAACGCACGGCTTCCTGTGGTCATTCCACCCAGCCGCCCTTCCTCATCGGTAAAGGCAATTGCCTCTAAATTCACCGGCAATTTCAAACCAGCCTCCGATACGGTGCGTAGTGCTTCCAACGCAGCCAGCACACCCAGTGCACCGTCATAGTGCCCACCGTGAGGCACCGTGTCCAAATGGGAACCACTCAGTATTGTGCGCGCCCCATCAGGGCCACAGGCCAATTTGGCAGAGAGATTGGCTGCTCCATCCACCGAAACCTCTAGTCCAGATTCTTCGGCGCGCGCCGCAAAGAAGTCGCGCGCCGAGCGTTCCGCCGCGGAAAAAGGCCGGCGATCCAGTCCACCGCCATGTTCAGGCTGTAGCTGCCCAATCCGCCCCAATTCCTCAATATCTTGCAATAAACGATCTGCATTGATTAGAACCATGGTATGTCCACCCTTGCCAATTCATGCCGTGGCAGACCCCATTGTCGCCGTCCACAGTACATCTCCACTTTGAGTATGTCTGGACGCTCACCGGCGTCACATTTAACAGAAAAAACAATAGAAAAAGCGAATAGAACACTCACAAGTTACAACACGAATTACCAACTGCTATCTCAAAGTATAAGTGCATTCAATCAATGTCACAGACATTCAACTTACCTTGTGGTAAGATCCTTATGATAAAATTAAACTGTCACCCAAACATTTCCAGTATACACGATTTTGCAAGTGGAGTCGCCATCTCGAATCCTGTCACTCGATCCTGTCAAAGGTCGGGGCAAGGGAACAACCAAGCGGCAGAGGTAACCTATGAAGCCCTGTTCCCTACCCAGCCAGAGATGATCGCGGCTCCCCGTTGTTGTCTCACAGACCATCCAACTCCCAACAATTTTTCCCACTACCTTTTCAACTACTTTTCACTATTTTTCATTACGCTTTCCCCATAGGAGGAACACTCATGTCTTTTAAACTTGGCTATGCATCCCTGCGCTGGAAAATGCCTGACCTTGAACCAGCTTTGGAAGAATTGAAGAAAGCTGGTTGGGATGGTTGGGAGGGACGCCTGCCTCTCGACTGGCTTGGCACGCCCGCGCGCGTCCGCCGCATCTGTGAGAATACTGATATGCCTCTGGCAATCTACACCGCGCAAGGCTCACCCGACCAGCGCGACTATGCAGTGGTCGAAACCAATAAGCGACGCATGGAATTCGCCGCCGAGGTGGGATCTAAGTATTACATGTATATGAATGGACAAAAGCCCAAAGATCGGGCAGTAACGAATGATGACTTAAAAGCTGCGGCAGAGGGAGCCGAAGCTTGGGCCGAATATGCCGCGCCGCTTGGACTGGAATTGAGCTACCACATCCATACCAACCTGCTTGTGGATTCGGTCGAAGATTGGAAGACCTACATGAGCTATCTAGACAAAGCCAAGCTCTGTATCGACGTTTCCCATGCCCAGTTGTGGGGCTATGATCCCGTGGAATCCTTACGCGATTTCCAAAGTCAGCTCAATTATGTTCATCTCCAAGACTACTCCTCCACCTCCCGTCGAGCAGATGGTTTCTATGAACCCAAGTGGGTTGATGTTGGTCAAGGACGCAACTGTGACTTCCCTGCCATCAAGAATGTGCTAGAGGAAATTAACTATACAGGTTGGGTCACCGCTTGCCCTGGTGAACCAATCCCTGGTGGCGAAGATCCAATTAGCGAATCCAAGCGCTCCCAGCGCATGGTCGAATACACGCGTGGGCTGGGCTACTAGCACCTCACAATCGCGCACCTTCCTGGAAGCTTGAAGCTTCCAGGAAGGTAATGTCATCTACTTCATACCTCACATCTCGCTATGCACTTCTGA
>JBBQIG010000547.1:0-4079 GCA_038324715.1 Anaerolineae bacterium
AAGTTTTAGGCGTGCAGGTTATCATAGGTTGTCATGCCGTAGGCATCTCTCTGCCACTAGCACTTCAGAGAGAATCTGCGAGGTGACAGAGACCCTTTGCTCGTGGTGGACAAGATTTGCCTAAATCATGGGACAGACCCAGTGTGCAGGTAAATAGTACGCATTGAGTTAAGACAGGATAAGATGCAACAATGATCAATTTGATTACCTTAACTGACCCGCGTAGCCCAGCGGCAGAAGCCTATCAAAGTTTACGCACCAACCTGGAATTTTCCAGCTTGGAACAGCCGCTGCACTCGATATTGCTCACCAGTGCAGATAGTATGATCGAAAAGAGCAGTGCGATTGCAAATTTAGCTGTGGCAATGGCGCAGGCGGGCGATCGGGTTACGCTGGTCGATGGTGATCTGCGTCGCCCCCAGCAGCACGAAATTTTTGGCTTGAACAATCAGCGCGGCTTGACAAACTGGCTGCAAGAGGAGATTTCTGCGCCGCTGCAAAAGACCCAAGTGGAAGGGTTGCAAGTGCTCGTCAGCGGCCCTTCGGTCATGAACCCTGTGGCACTCTTAAGCCGCAAACGGTTGAGCAATGCGCTGGAAGAATTACAAGAGCAAGCAGATTATGTGTTGATTGATGCACCCCCCGTCCTCGCCGTCACCGATGCCGCAATTTGGGCGGGTAAGGTCAATGGTGTGGTGTTATTGGTGAACGCGGGCGCGACCAAGCGTGACCATGCCCAGCGCGCCAAAGCTGTGTTAGAGTCTGTTCATGCACGCATGGTTGGCGTGGTGTTGCTCAACGCCGAGCGTGATGTCACGATGTCGGGATATTATAAGTAGCTCAACATCAAGCCCAGAGTACCAAGCTCAAAATATCCAAGAATACACCTAGACGGGGGGAATGCATGAAGGGTCTTATTTTAAGTGGTGGCAAGGGAACACGGTTGCGCCCGCTTACGTTTACACGTGCCAAGCAACTAATGCCCATCGCCAACAAGCCTGTGCTCTTCCGTGTGATTGAGGCGATTCGCGATGCGGGTATTGATGAGATCGGTATTGTCATTGGTGACACTGGCGAGGAGATTCGTCAAGCCGTGGGGCCTGGCAATCAGTGGGGTGTCAACATCACCTATATCCCACAAGCGGCTCCTTTGGGGCTGGCACATGCGGTGAAGATTAGCCAGGAGTTTTTGGGCGATGAACGCTTTGTCATGTTCTTGGGCGACAATGTGATCCAGGGGGGCATTAGCCCGTTGATCCGCCAATTTGCCGACAGCGATTGGAATAGCCAGATTGTGCTGACGAAGGTAGATGAGCCGGAGCATTATGGCGTGGCGGAGTTGGATGAGCATCAGCAGATTTTACGTTTGGTTGAAAAGCCGCGCGTCCCGCCCAGCAACTTGGCGCTGGTGGGTATTTACATGTTCGACCACCACATCTTTGAAGCCGTCAATGCCATTGCCCCAAGCTGGCGTGGTGAGTTGGAGATTACAGACGCAATTCAATGGCTCGTAGATCATGGGCGTCGCGTCTTTCCCTATATCCACAGCGGTTGGTGGATTGACACGGGCAAGTCATCGGATATGATCGCTGCTAACGACCGCGTTCTGTCGGAGATCAGCTATCTGGTCGAGGGCTTCGTGGATCGAGACAGCAAGATCGACCATTTGGTGAGGATTGAGGCAGGCGCAGAGATTATCAACAGTGTCGTGCGCGGGCCTGTGATCATTGGCGAGGGGTGCAGGATTGTCAATAGCTATGTTGGCCCTTTTACCAGTATCTATCACAACACTGTGATTGAAAATAGTGAGATTGAACATAGCATTGTGCTGGACAACAGTCGCATTAGTGACATACCCAGCCGTATCCAAGATAGTATTATCGGTCGTGAGGTTGAGGTTAATTACAGCCCCATTAAGCCCAAGGCATACAAGATGACCCTGGGCGACAATTCTAAAGTGGGGTTGCTATAGAGGAGAAGCGGTGTCTTTTGCTGCGGGTAGGGCGTTGCGTCCACTATTGAATTCATCAAACACGTTGTTATCCAACAACCCGGATGGGATTGGCTCTGCCCCCGCGCTAGCCGCTGCCATCCGACATACGCATCAACGAATGGAGCTAGCCACGCCCATACGGACAGTTCTGCGCCGCGATCCTGTGGTGCAGATCTATCAAGTTACTTCTGGCTCAGCCGGAAGTGGCCCCGCGGGAGGTAGTCCAGCCGGAGGTGGGTTGGCGGCAAATGGGGTAGCAGGAACCAGGTCAGTGGTAAATGGACTTGTGACGCATGGAACTGTGGAGAACGAAGCGCAATCCGCGGCCCAGATGATCATCGCCGTGACAGAGCGGCTGCGCCGCTTACGCGTGGCCTATGGTGCATGGCGACATTTTGATGCTCCTGCCTATTTCGATTTGTCGGAGGTGCAGACTGACCGTCTGTTGCAGATTCAGGAACGGGTCACGATGGTGCATCTTGTCTTTTATGCAGATGCGCTGCTGCCCTCGTTTCAGGCTGCCGAAGCATTCTGGCAGGAAGATTTCCGTCCCCATTATCTAGATTTACGTAACCATTTGCGCCAGGGCGATCTGCCATTAGCCCCGGTGATGACCTTTGCCGACCGCAGCCAGCCCCAGATGCTTGAGCATTGGCAGCGATTGGATGCTACAATTCGCTCAACGCGTGCTTTGTTGGATAACGAGGTTGATTTCTTAACCGCCAATGGTTCCAACGATGAACGCCTGCGCTGGCGTTGGGCATGGTCTGTTGACCCGGCTCCTGGGATTCGCCCAGAATTATTGCCCTCTCTGGCACAAACGCCCACATTGACGTTGGGGGTTGACTTTCCACTGCCAATCTATCGCCAACCCGGACGCCGGAGGCGCTTGGCAGAACGTCACCAACGCGGGATGCTCCGTTATCGGAGTGGGGAATAGCTTTGGTTAGTGGGTAGGTACTCTGTAAATGATACGATTCTGCATGACCTTCCTCGGAGCGGCCCAGGGGGCTCGCCGCTCCAAGGAAGGTGTTCATCAGGTTCTAGAAGTCAATATATAATTTTTGTGCTGGTTCTGCTTTCGCTGCCAGCCTTTATCAAGGGGAGAATAGGTAGCTATGCAGCGACTTTTTGTGACTGGCGGTGCTGGTTTCATCGGCTCGAACTTTGTGCGCTGGATGTTGGAGAACTACGCTGATCTGCACATTACCGTCTATGACAAGCTGACCTATGCGGGACGGCTGGAAAATCTGCAAGATGTGGCGGAGAATTTCGGCGGTCGCTATACCTTTGCCCAAGGCGATATTTGTGATCACGAACGCGTGGCTGCGGTGCTTGCCAACCAGAATATAGATACCATCGTCAACTTTGCCGCCGAGACCCATGTGGATCGCAGTATTATCAACCCCGATGCCTTTATCCAGACTGATGTTTATGGCACCTACGTCCTATTGGAAGCGGCACGCAAAGCAGGCAACCTTCGCTATCACCAGATCAGCACGGACGAAGTTTATGGACATGTTGAAGGGGATCATCGCAGCAAAGAGAGTGACAATCTAGCCCCACGCAGCCCCTATGCTGCCTCCAAGGCGGGTGGCGATCACTTTGTCAATTCCTACTTCATTACCTATGGTTTGCCCATCACCATCAGCCGCGGAGCCAACAACATTGGCCCTTATCAATATCCAGAGAAGGCTGTTCCCCTCTTTGTCACCAACGCGCTGGATGACCAACCGCTGCCGATCTATGGCGACGGACAGCAACGGCGCGATTATCAATTTGTGCTTGATCATTGCCAAGCCGTTGACCTGATTTTGCGCCAGGGGACAATCGGCGAGACTTACAACGTGGGGACTGGCACCGAATTGACCAACATGCAGATGGTGGAGATTTTACTGGATGAGTTGGGCAAGCCCCGCACGTTGATTCGTCATGTGGAAGATCGCATGGGGCACGACCGCCGCTATTGCCTTGATGTACAAAAGTTAATGGCGTTGGGCTGGGAGCCGGATTATAACCACGAGGAAGCAATTCGCTCGACGGTGCGCTGGTATGTAGAAAATCGCCAGTGGTGGGAACCCATTCG
>JBBQIG010000548.1:0-4078 GCA_038324715.1 Anaerolineae bacterium
GCCTCATCCAGTCGCGTATGAACTGTAAAGCCCTCGACCTCCAAGGGCGTCCCTTCCGCGCTGCCAATGCCCACTGTATGAATCCGAACACCACGGTCTGCCGCAAACAGGGCGGCTTCCAAAGGGTCTGGTGGGGCCGTATTCTCGCCATCAGTGAGCAGCACAATGGCCGCGGCTGTATACATGCCTTCTGGCATGGGGGTCGGCGTGGGCGTGGGCGAAGGGGTCAGATTACTCAGCAGCGGTGCAGCCAGCACTTCTTCGTTGGGCATAAAGATTGTATCGATTGCAGCAAGAATTCCATGCCCCAACGACGTACCCCGTTGCGGAGCCAAGCGGTCAATCGAGGCGAGCACCGTATCTTGCTCATAAGTTGGAACCTGCACCGTAAGAGCGCCATCACTAAAAGCAATCACGCCAATCTGTAAGGTGGAAGGCTGGCGCAACACAAACTCGCGTGCCGCCGCTTTGGCAGCTTCCATGCGCGTTGGCTGCAAATCATCGGCTGCCATGCTGCCCGAAACATCAAAGACCAGCATTACAGTACCTTCAAGTCGCGGCAAACTCACGACAGCTTGGGGACGTGCCAGCGAGACCAACAGAATCGTAATGCCAGTGAGGAAGAGGATCGGTGGAATGTGGCGACGCATACCCAGCGGGCGTCTGGCGGCATCTTGCACAATCCCCAACGTGCCAACGCGCGTGGCTAAATTCCGTCGCTGCCGCTGTAGACGCAGATAGAACAGGGCAAAGAGTGGAACAAGTAAGAGCGAACTGAGCATTAAAGGCCAAATAAATGAGATCATCAGTTCCTACAACTCTCCATACAACTGCCCAACAAGGCTGCCCAACAAGGCTACCCAAGAAAGACCATCCAAGCAAGGGGCTACCCTAACACTTACCGTCGCTGGCGCAAGGTGGCAAAGCGTACAATGGCATGCGCTAAGTCTTCCTCAGTCGAAAGAGAGAGCGCATCAACCCCGGCGCGCCGGAACGACTCATTCAGTGTGGCAAGCCGCCGCTGCGCCGCTTCTTGAAACCGCTTGCGGAAGTTCTTATCGTGCGTATCCACGTAAAGCTGCTCGCCAGTCTCCGCATCCTCCATAATAATTGTGCCAATATCCGGCAATTCCATCTCACGCGGATCCCATAAGCGGATGGCAAGAACTTCATGCCGCTGGCTGAGTAAGCTCAACTGTTGCTCCCACCCTGGTTCGCTAATAAAATCCGAGATGACGAAGATCAACGAGCGTTTCTTGATCGAGTGCAGCCCCGCTTTGAGCAACTGCGTTAAGTTGGTGAAGGAGTTCTTGGGACGATGTGGCAATTTGAGCAGATCGTTGATCAGACGCAGCACCTGAATCCGCCCGCCATGTGCGGGAATGGTGCGCTCTACCTGGCTGCCATACAGGATCGCCCCCACGCGATTGCCATGCCGCGTCAGCAACCGCGCAACAGTAGTCACAAAGTCAATCAGAACCGTACGTTTCAAGCTCTCCACCGCGCCAAAGTCCATGGAAGGACTCAGATCGAGCAGAAACCAAGCTGTGATTTCGCGATCCTCAACATACTGACGAACATAAGGCGTATCCATGCGCGCCGTGACATTCCAGTCAATATAGCGAATATCATCCCCTGGTTGATATTCACGCAGATCGGCAAAATCTAAGCCATATCCATAAAAGAGGCTGCGATAATCACCTTGCAGCAGACCATCCAAGCGGCGGATGACTTGCCAATCAAGGCGCAGCAGAATACGCTCTGGCGTTAGTTTAGATTTTGACGCCTCAAATTTTGCCTCAGATTCTACTTCAGCTTCTAACTGGGGCGTTAACGTGTTCATGCAAAGAGACCTCTGGCATTGGAATACGGCTGAGAATCCTTTTCAACAGATCATCACCGCTTACATTGTCTGAAAGCGCCTCATAGGACAACACAAGGCGGTGCCGCATCACGTCGAATGCCATATCCAGCACATCCTGGGGCAGCGCATACATGCGCCCGCGCACATAGGCAAGTGCTCGCGCCGCCAGAATGAGATTGATTGATGCACGCGGGCTTGCGCCAAAGGTGATGTACTGTTCAATCTCCTTTAAATTCACATCTTTCGGCGCGCGTGTGGCGGTGACCATCTTCACAGCATACTCAATTAGCGCCGGGTCAACATAGACCTTGGCGGCTTCTTGTTGCAACTGGATCAACTGCTCTGTGTCCACTACTTTTTGCACAGCCGGCAAAACGCTCGTCATGCGCTCGACAATGACAAACTCTTCGGTCGGCGTTGGATAGCCAACCACCACTTTGAGCATAAAGCGATCCACCTGCGCTTCGGGCAAGGGGTAGGTTCCTTCAGTCTCAATCGGGTTCTGGGTTGCTAGCACCAGAAAAGGATTGGGCACAGGAAAGGTCTCGCGACCAATGGTCACTTGTCGTTCTTGCATCACTTCCAGCAGCGCGCTTTGCACCTTGGCAGGCGCACGGTTAATCTCGTCGGCAAGCAGCAGATTGGTAAAGACTGGCCCAAACGAGATATTGAACTCCCCCGTCTTTTGATTATAAATACGCGTACCCACCAAATCAGCAGGCACCAGATCGGGCGTGAATTGAATGCGCTTAAACTCACCCCCAATCGCTTCTGCCACTGTCTTAATCGCCATTGTCTTTGCCAAACCCGGCACACCCTCGACAAGGATATGCCCGCGCGCAAGCAACGCCACAATCAATCGTTCTAACAGATGATCTTGCCCCACGATCACTTTCTTCACCTCATACAAGAGGCGTTCCATCGGCAACCCATGATTAGAATTTGTAGAGTTAAAATTCGTGGGGTTGGAATTCATTGCTTGAACCATTGCATTCTCCTTACATCTCCTAATGCATCTCCTAATGCATCTCCCTAATGGAATGGATGCAGTTACGGCGCAGTGTAATATGTAGTTGTAGTACGCGGCCCGAAGTCAGTTACTAGATGCCGGTCAGTAGGGCGGCAGACCCGCAGCGCCACCCGCTATATCAATCGGTACAGCAAAGCCAATGCCGACAAAAAAGGATTCATCAGTTGGGTTAGCAAGCCCCGTTATAATGCCAACCACCTGTCCATAGCGATTGAGCAAAGGCCCTCCCGAATTACCAGGATTCACAGCGGCATCGATCTGAATCAGCCCTTCCAGCCGTTGATCGCTATTTTGTACCCTAAATGTACGCTCGAATCCTGAGATGACACCGCTGCTCATGGAAGCATAGAGACCAAAGGGATGACCCACTGCATAGGCTTCGTCACCCACGCGCATGGAATTTGGATTGCCCAATGTTGCCGGAATCAGCACCGAAGGCAACTGGTCTGCAGCCAGCACAGCAATATCATTTTCTGGTTGTGTGGCGATGATCTGCGCGCTCGACTCAGTGCCATCGGCAAAAAACAATTGAATCGTTGTGGCGTTGGTGACAACATGCAAGCTGGTGAGAATTTCCCCGCTATCATTGATCACAACGCCAGTCCCCAGCCCGTCCTCATATTCATCGTCCACCGTCTCACCAGGTGATTGCACCTGAATAAAGACAAGCGCAGGTTGTATGGCTTGAAAGACCAACGAAGAATAAGCAGGTTGGGGTGTGATAGCAGCAATTGCCTGCGCAACTTGCTCGTTCACCTGATTCACTGTCAAGGGCGCGGGGGGTGGTGCAAGTGTGGTGTAAAGCAGAAGGCCTACCAGCGTGGCAAACATGCCAGCAACGAACGGGGCGAATCCCCTTGCGCGTAAGCGCAGTTGTTGAAGCCGTCGTTGCCACTTCTCTGCTTGCGAAGCTGATGGCAAAGCTAGTTCTAGTTCTGATGTAATTGGTGAAACAGAGGAATCATTCATTCTCTTTTCCACAACAAAGAACGGATATAAAGACCAGAGAGAGAAAACAGAGACAAAGAACCCGAAGAACAGAGAGGAATAGAACAGAGACTATCTATAGAGGGTTAACCCTATCCAAACTATTATCCCAAACTATACCGCAAGAAGACGTAAAAAAACGTAAGAAAGAGAACGTAAGAAAAGTCCTACAGAAACAGTTTAACATCCGATTTTGA
>JBBQIG010000549.1:0-4076 GCA_038324715.1 Anaerolineae bacterium
GTTACCACCCAGATAGCGCTCTTGCAATACCAGACGTGCCTGACGAATGGCAGCATCCTGCACAAGGGGATCAAGATTGTCGTATAGATGCAATTCAGCGCGCACCGGCTGCGCCTGATTATCCAACAGCACCATAAGTCCAGCCACAGGCCATGACTCAACATCTGTGATGTCGAAATAATGTGCGCTAATGGGTAGATGGTGCTGGGTTATACTGCTACGACTACTTCCGTTGCGTAACAAGGGGGAATAATCACCTGTTGTCATAGACTACCTATCTCTGCCTGTTGCGCTGGCGGGATTATCCTGGCCTACTGACCTGGAAGTGAGACGACTACGATGCCACCGAGTGTGGCGCTTGTCTCTTGATAGTACAACATCCGCAGATGATATTCAACCGGCAGATCGGCACGCAACCGCCCTTCCCATTCCACACTGTCGCCCACTTTGCGATAAGGATACTCATCTTGAGGCAAACCTGCTAAGGCGGCACCGCGCTCATCTTGGCGCTCATACCCGAGCGTCATTCCAGAGAACTGTTCCCCCGCATCCACAGTCACCGAGTGGGGAAAGCGCAAAGTATTGCTCCCCATCTCTACAGAAGACATCTGTGGCTGCACATTCTCAACCACCAGCCGGTGCACCCCCGCAGCCCGCACTTGCCCGCGCCCGATATTGTAAATTCGCAGCCGCAGTTGATAAGTTATACCACTCGTTCCGGGCCATGCACCATCAAAATCCAATGAATCACCCACACGCCGGCTTGCACGCAGCGAATCAATCTCAAACTGTGCAGCAGCATTCCCATCCGTCACCCCAACAAAGAAAATGTCGGTGCCTGGAATCCTCGTGCCTGCCTCCAGCCCCATCTCAACAGGCCCCTGAAAAGCGATTCCGCCCGGAGGCGTCTGCAACGCGCCCAATGCATCCAGCCCTGGCACATTGCCCAGTTGACTCAAGTCAGGCAAACCCAAATCACCCATCATACCTTGAAGCTCTTGCCAATTGGACGGTATTCCCGGTATCTCCGGCATGTCAGCGGGCAATTGTTCTGGCAAGGGCATCGGCAATTGCACACCACAGCCCGTCAACAACAGGGCAAGCAACACCGCGACCACGCCATGCAGGGTTGGGCGTGCATCTCCCAACCGGCTGCTACTCTTTGCGAACATTATTGTTGTTGGTTTAACTGCCACTAAATTAATAGGCACCGATCTCATGTAGTCGCTCATCACTAATTCCAAAATGGTGCGCCACCTCATGTAAAACGGTTCGCCGCACCTGTGCACGAATCGCATCCTCATCACCCCTTGGATAGTGCCGCAGAATCGGCCTGCGAAAGATCGTAATCTTGTCGGGTGCGATCAGACCATAAGCACGGTTGCGTCCTGTCAACGGCACACCCTCATACAGCCCAAAGAGCGTATGCCCTGCCGGAATATCTACCGCAGCCAACTGTGTTCGCGATGGCCATTCATCCACCACCACCACCAAGTTGTCGATCATATTCCAAAGCTCGTTTGGAATCGAGTCCAATGCCTCTTGAACCAATTCTTCAAACCGCTCTAGTGTGACCTGGGATGAACTACTTTGGTTAAACTGCATAGCCCCTCTAAAAGAAATCAAGCTTCCGATACGGTAGCCTAGACTATACCAACCCTCGTAGCAATTGCTCCAGAATGATAATTCCAAAGAAGGCTACAATTAAGGATATATCCATCATTCCGCCCAGCGGCGGCACGAGTTTACGAATGGGATCCAAAATGGGTTCGGTAAGTTGATAGAGAAACTGAACGGCGGGATGATACGGGTCTATATTGGGAATCCAGCTTATCAGAGCACGCGCCAACAAAATATATCTGTAGAGTTGCTAAAGGATAAGCAGTAACTGGATGACGATCATTGATCACCTTTCTTGCTGTAGAGAGCGCCTAGCTCTTCACTTCGTCGAGTTGCGGCTTCTACGGCGCGAATGATGGCCGCTCGTACCCCGCTTTGTTCAAGTTCAAAAAGCCCTGCTGCAGTCGTACCAGCGGGACTTGTTACCCGGTTTTTCAATTCTGCTGGATGCAATCCAGTGCTGCGTACCAGTGCCACACTGCCTTCAATCGTCTGTAAGACAATCTTCAACGCATCTGCGCGACTAAAGCCAATCTGCACCCCAGCGTCGATCATGGACTCAATGATCAGGAAGATATAGCCCGGCCCGGATCCACTCAGACCCGTCGCCATGTCCAAATAATGTTCCTCTTCCACCATCACCTGCTCGCCCAATGCACCAAGAATCGCATGGGTTTGCTGGCGTTGCGCAGCGGTCACAGCCGGTGTTGCCACCCACACAGTAACACCCTTACCCACTTGCGCGGGCGTATTGGGCATGGTGCGGACAATGCGATCATGCGCCAACCCCGCCTGCATGGAAGCAATCGGGACACCGGCAACAATGCTCAATACCAGGGCTTCACCGGGAATTTTCCCCTGCAATTCTGCCATCACCTTGGGCAGAACTTGTGGCTTCACGCTCAAGACCACCACATCCGCATCTTGCACGGCACTGGCATTGGTCTCGGTGGTGTTAATACCAAACTGAGTTTTCATCTGCTCTCGTCGTGCAGCCACCGGATCGCTTGCCACGACATGTCCAGGCTGGATGACACCCTGGGCTGCCATGCCCTTAATCATGGCTTCGCCCATTGCCCCACTGCCAATAAATGCGATTCTTCGAATCTCCGCCATCGACTGCCCCCTGTGGGCTACTTGTTCTTCTGTAGAATAAAATCCCTTAGAGTAAGGGTAAATCACCGCGCTCCGAAAATAGCCGATCCCACGCGCACCAAGGTTGCGCCTTCTTCCACGGCAACCTCAAAATCATTTGTCATGCCCATCGAAAGTTCAGGCCCGATTGCGCCAGCATGCTCAAGCGCCACACGGTCGCGCAGTGCACGCAATGCACGAAAGACCGGACGTGTCTCCTCTGCCGTGGCGGTATACGGAGCCATTGTCATCAATCCCCGTATGCGAAGGGCAGGCAATGCACTGAGTTCAACTGCAACAGCCGAAACCTCATCAGGCGTGAAGCCATGCTTGCTCTCCTCACCACTCACGTTGACCTCTAAGAGCACATCCATCACCCGTCCCACAGCTTCGGCATCACGGCTGAGACGATTCGCAATCTTGACGCGATCTACGGAATGGATCAAGGCAAAAGGCCCCACCGCGTCACTGCTCTTGCGGCTTTGAATCGTGCCAATCAAGTGCCAACGAATCTCTATCAATCCCTGGCGTGCTGCCTCCTCAACTTTGGGCAGCAACTCCTCAACACGATTTTCAGCAAAATCACGCTGCCCCGCAGCATACGCCTCTGCAATCGCCTCAAACGGATGCGTCTTGCTCACCGCCACCAGTGTCACGTCGGCACCGGCTCGATTCACACGTTGCGCGGCGGCGTCAATGCGCTGCCGAATTTCTGCCAAGTTTGCTGCAATCTTCATAGACGTGCCAATCTCCACTGGCAACCTCTTTCTATCATACTACCTATCATACTACGTTTTCTACGAATAAAAGTTGCAACCACTTCCCACGAGGTAACTCATAATGCAACTTGAAACCATTAGCTTCCACAGACAGCACTAGCAAATCTTAACGCGCTCCATCATCGGAAGGTAAAGGGTGCTTGTAATCGTTGCTGTCGAGATCGCCATAGGCGTGACTGCCGGTGTCAGAGTGGGTGTCAAAGTAGGTGTAGCTGTCGCGGGTGCGGGTGCCACAAAAAAGACCTCTTGGGACTTACTCCACACGCCCGGATAGCGCTGGTTCGGAGAAACACCATCTGGTGGGGCTGGCGGTTGTTCAGCGCGTGCGCGCACACGGAATGCATAAGAGGTATCTAAACAGGGCGCTCGAAATAGGATGCTGCGCTGATCAGTAGCACCCACGAGCAGATCACGCCACTCGCCATTGGGTAACGGACGCACCTGTAGATCAAAAAGCAACTGATACGTCCCCCCCACATTCTCCACATCAGTGGACTGCCGCCCACTCCACTCAATTTCAACCGTGTCTGATCCCTCAACTCG
>JBBQIG010000550.1:0-4069 GCA_038324715.1 Anaerolineae bacterium
AACGTAACCAGCGCACGCTGGAGACTAGACTCCCATTGCAGTCCGGTGCCCATCTCAACATAGCCGCTGAACTGCAACTGCGAGAACTCGTCGGATCTGATCTGCAACATCAACCTGTGCTTTGCGTGCGCTTGGCAGTAAAGCAGCTTGTACACCAGCGACACACCCTTGACGACGACCTTCGCACTTACCTCCACTGTGGCCGGAATCGGATTAGGCGCATCCATCAGGCTCGCCATCACCCAATCAAAGCCCATGTCCTTCAGAATAGGCGAGTTCCTAATGATCTCCACGAGCACACTCTTGTTCGCCACAAACTCAGCCATCGCTGCATCCACCTTACTCTGATGGGCCTCCCGCTTGGCTGCCTCGGTCGCTAACACGGCGTTGTCCAACATCTTCTCTAACAACATTCTGCTTCCCTTTCTGGTCGGTTGCGTCTCGAAGTCCTACGGTTAGTTTCGCATATTTTATACACGTTGTAAAGTATATTTTATTACTCTTTATCACGAGTTTTGCCACCAGTTTTTGGGGGCTGGCGCAGGTGGAATGGCCGGACTCTATGGCTCGGCTGCACGTGATTATTTGCCGTTGTATGCTGCGTTTGGGGCTTCTCTGGTGTAACAGGTAGGGTGCGTGCCGTTTCAGTGCCTTGTGGCTCGCCGGCATGAGCCCGTTGGTGGCAGGACGCAAAACTCCCTGGCTTATGAGGCCAGGGAGTTTGCAGGACAACAACCACCGGAACGAGTGGGGCGTTGACGATTCAGTTACGCTCAGCATCTCTGCGAGCCGTTGAGGAGATTATACACGTAATACGTCCTCTTGTCACATCTTGACTTGCGTGCAATTACTTGGCGTCGGATGCGATCTCGGTTTCGCTTGCAGGAGCCAACTCAGAGAGGGCGGCTTGCACCTCTTCGGGGAATTGCGCCATTAGCTTGCGCAACTTGATCTTGTTCTCTGCATCACGAGCAGCTTGGCGCTCCTTTCTACTTTCGTGAGTGGCTAGCTCGATGGCGACCTCTTCCTCCCGCGTGATGATTGCCACTGCGATCAAGTCATCGAGATAGATCTGGCCGGTTTCGTACTTCGTCATCGACACTTCTGTGCCCTCGCCATCATTATAGTCGCTCTCGATGGTTGCCCACTGCCCCGACTCAAAGGCCAACATAAAGTCATACCCTCCCTCCTGGATGGCGACAATCTTCTCGCCCACCAAACCCTCTGGCTCCTTGATGCGCAACTTGTCTACCCGTGCGAACACGCCCCTGCTGATGTTGGTATGGAAGAACATCTTGGTGACCATTTCGGTTTCCCTCTCTCAATCTCGGTTGGATGCTACAAGATCCCACGACGACCAGTCGGCAGCGGTCCAGTTACGGGTACCCCAACTGCTTTCCAGACGCTTCAGCTCCTGCTCTTTGTCATACCGCTGGTCATGCAGGTCATTCCAGTGGTTCACGTCAATCGTGCCCATCTCAGCGGCGTCCAGCTTGTCGAGCTCAGCCACCAGACGTGCTATCTCCGCCAGCAAAGCCTTCTTGCCCTCTTCGTACTGACTCTTCGTTAGCTTTTGGCTGTCATCGCACAGCAATTCCAAATATGACCACTGTTTCAAAAGTGGTGGGTCAGAAACACGCAAATCGGGTACGAAAACCGCCTTCCGATCCTGGATTCTGACGATAATTTATATCAGATTCAGGGTTCTCATAAGTGCCGCACGCCAAAAGGTGCCATATTTGGAATTCCTGAAAAAAAGTTCAACCTATTTTAGTCGAAATTCATGCCTACTAGGTTACACTACGGTGAATGTTTGCCGCGGCTTACACCACTCTGGTAGACTTGATTGAACTTTAGTATTTGAGCAATTAGTGAGTGATGTTCATCGGGCGGTAATACCTCGATAGAACTAAATTCTGCACTAGTTTACACGAAAGTCGCAGCAAAGTTAGAACTTAAGCATACAAAAAGGATGTAGTCACCATGGATATTATGCCACCGCCACTACTGGCGATTGATTTAGAAGGAATTCTCCTACCAGAGATTTGGATTGCGGTTGCCGAACACACAGGTATTCCCCAACTACGACTCACAACAAGAGATGTAGCTGACTATGATCAACTCATGCAGATGCGACTGGGCATCCTACGTGAGAATAAACTGGGATTGGCAGAGATCCAGGATGTCATTTCCCAAATGGACGTGTTGCCCGGTGCGCAAGAATTTTTAACTTGGGCACGCGGCCAGGTGCCCGTGATCATAATCACAGACAGTTTCTATCAAATGGTGGCACCCTTTATGTCAAAGCTTCAATTTGCCACCATCTTTGCTCATCAGCTTGAAGTCGACACATCAGGGGTGATCGTCAACTACCATCTTCGTACCGCAGAGGGCAAGCGTAAAGCGTTGGAGTCATTCCGAATGCTGGGTTTTCGAACAATGGCGGTTGGTGATTCTTATAATGACATCGGAATGCTTCAAACAGCAGATCAAGGCATGCTCTTCCGTTCTCCTGCAAATGTCCAGGCCGATTACCCTAACTTTCCCCGCGCCGAGACCTACAGTGACTTGCGTCAAACCGTAGAGGAATTTCTAGCCGGAAAACTCCCCGTTGCCCTTCCTGGTTAATTATCTATGATCGGCTTGTTCTTTGGCAGCACAAATGGCAACACGGGAGCGGTGGCAAAGTTGATCCAGCGCGAGTTTGCCGAACAAATTGGGGTGGAAGTACAACTCTTTGACATTGCAGACTACTACCTAGAAGATATGCTGGACTTTGACTATTTAATTGTTGGCATTCCCACATGGAATATTGGCCAGCTACAGCGCGATTGGGATGCGATCATTGATGAGTTCGATGAACTTGATTTACACAACAAACAAGGGGCAGCTTTTGGCCTAGGGGATCAACAAGGCTATCCTGATACATTTGGGGACGCACTCTTTTTTGTGGCGGATAAGCTAGAAACTCAAGGGGTTGCCCTAGTGGGTTCTTGGCCCGTAGAAGGCTACGAATTTACCGCCTCTTGGGCTGTACGCGATGGCCGTTTCATTGGTCTAATGATCGACGAAGATAACCAACCCGATCTAACCCCGGAGCGCGTCTCGGCTTGGGTAAAACAGTTAGTAAATGAATTTGGATTTGCCGACAAACAAGTAAATACAGAACCTTAAAACGCATGACCAATCAAAGCAAAACCGAACCGATCTCCGACACACGAGATCATCTATGGGCCAACATCATCAGCCCAATAGGCTACATCCTGGCAGTCTCCTATCCTGTGCTTGCACTTTCCACGGGTGTACGTGCACTCTACCAGCTTTTCTTCCGAAGCGACATCACATACTACCTTCCGGTCGTCATGAGTGGTGTAGCGGCTCTACTGTATCTTCTCGCCACCATAGGCTTCGCCTATCGCCGCCGTTGGACATGGTGGCTCTCTGTGGGTGTATTAGGGTTCGAGACACTGATGACCCTTGTCATCGGCATCTTGAGCTTCATCAATCCACCTTTTGTGGGAAGCACTGTTTGGCGGCACTTTGGCGAAGACTACGGCTATTTCCCCCTCTTTCAACCGATCCTAGGACTCGTATGGCTCTTGTGGCCGCAGACCCTACGCGCCTATGATGTGCAGTGGCGCCACCGAGAAAAATCAAGCCGAGAAGAAGTAAGATGAGACTGCTTGCAGCGGTTTTGAACCCGCCTCGCTTCTTCCAATCCACACAATCACGTGGGACGGTAGCCCTGAAAATTGTTGCAGGAGTCATTGCATTGTCAATGGCCCTACCACTCTTTTACCTCCTGTTACGTGCCTCTAGCGCAGGTTGGTTGAATGCCTACAATTTGCTGGTTCGCCCGCAAACAGTACAGATTATCTCCAACAGCCTGATTCTCGTACTGCTTGTTACGCTTATATCCTTACTCATCAGTTTGCCACTTGCCTGGTTGACTGTCCGTACAGACTTGCCAGCGCGACGCTGGTGGGGAATGCTTTGCGCGCTGCCGCTAGTCTTTCCTAGCTATGTAGGAAGCTATTCATTAGTCGCCATGATGGGGCCGCGCGGCATC
>JBBQIG010000551.1:0-4063 GCA_038324715.1 Anaerolineae bacterium
TATCGTCACCATCGGGTAGAATGTCGGATGTGCGTTCAATCACGCGCCCCATTAAAGTAAGTTGATCTGGAATACCATAGCTGCGGTAGGGCAAAATGTGAATCGTGCAATAGCCAAAGCGAAAGCGATGGCGAAGACGCATGCGTAATTCATCGACAGTTGTATCCGCCCGTTTGCCGGCTCGTGCTAAGAAGGTTGAAAGCGAAGACATCTATGGCTCCTGGAACTCAAGAAAACCCCAAAATGGATTACAGTCCTGCAACCCATCTTAGCGTATCTTCGCCCACCTGACCAACTGTTAAGCTCTATCAAGTTTAGCTTGGAGGCAATATGGTGAAGGAAATGGCATAGGCGAGGTCCCGTCAATAGCTGAATACAGTTGAATATAACAGTTGAATAGTATAGAAATGGAACGGAAATTCGTATGAGCGATGGTCGCCAAGAAAAGATTGATGCAATCAAAGGCGCGCTAGTTGGCCTAACTGATTCGCCACTTTATGCCTATCGACAGGAAAATGGCTATCATCCAGTGGTGGGGGAGGGGAATCTGAATGCCACATTAATGTTCATTGGCGAAGCCCCCGGTGAGCGTGAAGCAAAAACGGGTCGCCCTTTTGTGGGGGCTTCAGGCCGCTTGCTAGATGAATTGCTGGGGACGATTGGGCTGAAACGAGAAGACGTTTACATCACGAATGTGGTCAAAGATCGCCCACCAGAGAACCGCGATCCTTCTGTTGAAGAGATTAAACTCTATACACCCTTCCTGGCGCAACAGATTGAGATCATTCAACCGCGGGTTATCGCCACGCTCGGTCGTTTTGCCATGACCTATGTGATTGATTTCTTGGGCATGTCGTTGCCGGAAGTGCCGAAGATCAGTAGCTTGCATGGACAAGTGCTGCAAGGAGAGGCCTCCTATGGGCCGGTGGCGGTTGTGCCTTTGTTCCATCCCGCAGTGGCACTCTATAGCACAGCGCGCAAATCCACACTTGTGGAGGACATGCAGGCGCTCAAGCCTTTTATTGAGGCTGGGGGAAGTTAGCGACGGACAGCACGGAAACCCGCGCCTTCGGCTTCTTTGCCAGTGCAGAACCAGCGATCACCTTCATCGATATTGATGTTGGTGCGCGTATGGAGTGAAGTGCCGGGCAGGTGGTATATCTTCTCTCCTGTAGAATTTACGTTGCCTTTGATGTTGCAAACTGGCTCTGGTGGAGTAAGGCAACCCTGTGGGCATTTTTCGCCTGTAGTTGTTGTACCCGCTGTGGGGGTTGCTCCTATCAACTGCACACCATCTACTTCGCCCAGGGGGATGGACGCAATGGCAACGTTGGCATCTATTGCATTATTGGAAATCCACCCACCGTCGCGGTTGGGCGCGCGCACTTGCAACCAACGACTGTTGGGGCTGCGTCCAAAGATAGTGAGAGGGGTGTTGGCGGGAACGCTACTGCTGACCTTGTAATCGGAGCTAGGGCCTTGGCGAATCTCGGCTTCGCGTGTGGTGAGTGCATAGCTCATGGCCCCATCAATCGAGGACGTTCCACTCCAAAAGCCCCGTTTTGCTTCTGCTGCATCCAGCGCTAACTGGAAAAATTGCTCGGCACGAGCCACGTCAGGTTTATACTCGACAGGTTGTGCCCAGCCATCTGCAATTAACTGAGCATTCACCAAAGTTCCATCTTCTAAAAAGACATAGCGCAAGAGACGCCCAAAGGCATCTAGATCAGTCCGATCTTTGTTCAAGTAGACAGTTTCGCCTTCAACCAAGTTACGATTGGCTTCGGTGGCTGCGCGATAGCCCGGTTGTCCTCGCTCTGGTGTGTCAATCCCCACATAGCGAACGGTTTCGCTGCGCCCGTTGAGTGTTACCTCAATTGTATCGCCATCTACAATGCGAATAACACGCGCTGCGTCCCCTTGAAGGGGTGCGGTTGTCGTGCCATCTGTGCTGGTTGTGTCGCTAATCAATCCACAGCCCAGCAAAAACGTGACTAGCAACGTGAGTGCCAGAAGTGCATGGGGGTGGATTGTGGTCGAGCGCGTATGCAAAGGGGGCTCTTCTGGTTGATTGGTTAACGAAGACATCACAAGGGTTCCATTGGCTGAGATTTAGATAAAATTAAAGATGCACCCTCAGTGAGTAAAGACAATTGAGCCAAAAGGCCGTTTGAAATTACAGAAAAGGTACATAATAGGATATATATTGTATCGTGGTTAGCAGAATGCCAATGCATGACACTGTTCCAAAATTTGCTTATTTGTGCTTTGCCATTCATCGTTGTGAGACGGTTGTAATTCATTTAAGCCGAGGTTGCTGTTCGATTATTCTTGAGGCTACTCCAGCACAGCGTTGTGCTTTTCTTCACAGTATACGCTTCATAATATAAGCTTCCTACTATACCTGCCGGATTATGTTTGTCAACCTATCAAACTGAAGCTATATTTCCTAGGAGCTACGTAGTTATGAAACGTCTTTGGTCTATGACCTCGCTGATTTTGCTGTTCAGCCTGTTGATGGCTGCCTGTGCTGCACCCTCTGGCGCAACTGCCACAGGTGAGAGTGCCGCTGGTACTGAAGTACAGGATTTTGTAACCTGGTATCAATATGACCAGAATAATGAAGATCCCCTGAGCGATGAGCGTGTGGGTAATGAATATTTACGCCGCACGATGCCTCTTTTTAATGAAGATTTTGCTGGGAAGTGGAACTGGGTAAATCAACCCAAAGCCTTTGATAAGATGACGACAGAGCTAATTGCTGCTGTGCAAGCTGCGGGCGAAATACCCGACTTGATGCATATCGGCACGAGCCAGTTACTCTCGTTCTATCAGAATGGCACCGTGCAGGATCTGACGGAATGGGCGCAAGCACAGGCCTGGTATGCGGAGCTTGATGCCAATGCACTGGCTGTTTGTCAAGGGCCAGATGGCAAGCTCTACTGTATTCCCGTTGCCCAAACACCCCAGATTGTCTTTGTTTGGAGCGATCGTTTTCCTGATGGCTATCCCACCACACCAGAGGATTTTCTGGCACGGGCTGCGGAGCTGAAAGAGGAAGGGCTGTATGCCATTACCTTTTTTGGCTCAACTGACTTTGACGGTGAGGGGTTGACCCGCTTTATTTGGACGGCGATTAGCTCCTTTGGCGGTAGTTTAGATGATGGTCAGGGGACGATGACGCTGAATACGCCGGAAAATGTGGCTGCCATTGAATTCTTGCGTACGCTGGTGACAGAAGAGTATGCCCCAGAAATTGCCTTTGCTGGGCAATTTCAAGAGGAAGAAGCCTTTAAGGATGCCTCTGCTGGTTCATTCCCGACAGGCATCTTTGGCTATCGCTACATCAATCCTCTGACCGCGCCCAATGGCAATGTATATGATAAGGGGAACGAAGAAGATATGCTCGATGCAATTGCTGCAGGCGATGTCTTTTTAGCGCCTTTCGTTGCTGCTGAAGGAGAAGAGCCTGGTTGTAACACGGGCGTTAGTTCGTTTGTGATACCCAATGGTGCGAAAAATGTTGAGGCTGCCCATGACTATATCAACTGGGTTATGAGCGAGGAGCAGAATGCTGCTTGGGTCTTGGGGCCTGGTGGTGGCTTTCCGACGCTGAAGACGACCCAGGAGGATGAACTATTCCAGACTCCCTTCTTCCAGCAAGCTGCCGAGGTGACTGCCGCCAGCGTCTGCACCCCGTGGTATGGTTCGCTGGAACGCCGCGACGAGGCCAAGAAGTTGATTATGACGACCCTCTATAAATTGATCAAGGAAGATCCAACCGCTGACATTGCCGCGGCACTCACTGCTGCCGAGCAAGAGTACAATGCGGGGAATTGATTGCTATCCGTTGAGCTTCGGATCTTCTTTGGCACAAGTAGATGGCAAATTGCAGTGTAGATAGACGGTAACTGTTCTCTTTGGGGCAGTGTGATATTGGGCAGGTGATAGTGGGCAAGGTGATAGGCAAAGTAAGCTTGTCACCTTGCCCTGCTATTATCTACCTTTCTTGTCTGACCTAGCGTTTTAGCTATTACTCTTAACTGTTAACTCTATGAGGTCG
>JBBQIG010000552.1:0-4052 GCA_038324715.1 Anaerolineae bacterium
TAGCAATTCTGAGAAGAACGTAAAAGGGCAAACGCTGCCTGGATTTGTACGTGCGGCTTCTTTAGCCGATGTACAAAAGCGCGGCTATCTAACCGTCCAACTGCAGGGTCACACCATTGCCCTCTTCGTTCACAACGATCAGGTTTATGCGGTCGATAACCGCTGCCCCCACATGGGCTTTCCCCTAGATCGGGGGGCAGTGCGTGATGGCATATTGACCTGTTACTGGCACTATGCGCGCTTTGATGTGGCGACAGGCGGTACATTTGACCAGTTTGCCGACGATGTGCGCGTCTTTCCAACCACGTTACAAAATGGCGAGGTCTGGGTAGACGTGACCCCGCGCGCAAATCCAGTCGCCCACCAGCGTGAGCGGCTACGCATTGGCCTGGAGCGCGACATCAGCTTGGTCATTGGCAAGGCTGTACTGGTACTGCTCGATGATGATCCATCGGGGCTGGAACCTTTCCGAACCGGGCTAGATTTCGGCGTTCACTATCGCGATGCAGGTTGGGGACAAGGACTCACCATGCATACCTGCATGATCAATCTGCTGCCCCACCTAGCCCCCAAAGATCGTCCCCGCGCGCTCTATCATGGTCTTTCGGCGGTCGCGCGTGATTCCGCTGGGCGTCCACCGCGCTTTGGCATACCAGCATTGCCAGGTGAAGGCCATGATCTTGCCACATTAAGAGGTTGGCTACGAGGCTTTATTACCGTACGCGATAGCGAAGGCGCAGAACGCTGTGTCATCTCTGCAATCCGCAGCGGTGCGACACAGAGCCAGGTCGCCGACATGCTCTTTGCGGCTGTCACAGACCATCGTTATATTGACGTGGGCCATCCTGCCGACTTTACCAACAAGGCGCTGGAGGCACTAGACCTAGCAGGATGGGAGTATGCCGAGCCGGTACTCACCAGCCTAGTCAATGGCTATGCCAATGCCACGCGCATGGAAGAATCCAACGCATGGCGCAATCCAATAGACCTAATTGCCATCTTAGAAGCGGCCTTCACCCAATTGCCCACAGCCTGGACGGAAGGTGAGCAGGTCACGAGTGTGCGACCTTCGGCGGCGGAGCTGCGTGCTCAACATGCCGACCTGCTCTTGGGTGATGACCCGCAAGCGGTTGTGGATGCTCTGCTCGCAAGCCTGCGCCAAGGCGCTCAAGCCGATGAAATTGCGGGCGCAGTCGCCTATGCCGCAGCGTTACGTATTGCGCGCTTCCACACCAGCAACGAATTGGGTGATTGGGACACCGCGCTGCATACCTTCACCTTTGCCAATGCAATTCAACAAGGATTGCGCCGCGCCCCATCGCCCGAACTCTTCCGAGGCGTACTCGATGCTGCGATGAGTATCTATCTCGATCGCTTCCTCAATATTCCAGCAGCACGCATCCCCCAACCTAATAGCAACACCACCGGCAAGCAATCTACAGACAGTGCAGCCCTAGCCGAACTGACGCAACTCCTTGACCGTCAGCAACAGGTAAATCAAGCCGGTCAACAAGTCGCCAGCTATCTCTATGGCGGGGGTGACATGGCTCCGTTGTTGGCAGAACTGGGACAACTGTTATTGCGAGAAGATCGAGATTTCCATACCATCCAGATGATCGAAGCTGCCTTCCGCCAGGTAGGGCAAATTGACGACCCAACAGCGCGCACCCATCTGCTCGTGGCTGCGGCTCGTTACCTCGCCGCCCACGCACCCACCCTGCGCGCCCAGGGACAAACCTACCAAATCGCCCAACGGCTCCACCAGGGCGACCGCCTCTTCGAAGAAGAGTAATCCCCTTTTTCTCACCCTTCTCTACCCTAGAATAAAGTGCAGAAGCAGCTAGTTCACGAGATGAACTAGCTGCTTCTGCATTGTCATTTTGCCGACTCGTACAAAAGTCGTATTGCCATTTTTGGCAACCTTCATGCCAATAGAGGGCAAATCGTACTACATATTCTTTCCACCAGGTAGCCCACCTCAGTCTACCTTTTGACCGATTCATTCCAGATCACCATCGAATAGACTGTCGTTAGTCGTAAACAACACTTTCGAATGGATGCGTGTGGATATGAATCAATCAAGAGTCTCCTGGGTGCCTTCAACTATAGCTGCTTTCTTTCTCATGCTGGCATTACAGTCTCAAATTGCAGTAGCAGCACCCCTTGCACAAGACACAGTAAATCAGGAAGCTCTGAATCAGGATGAAGTCGTTCGACTCATGGTTAAGCGTGATCCGTCGGTTCAGATAGGGGAGCGGATGGCAGCTCTATCCATTGCCTCTGCAGCAAATAGCACATTATCGCAGGTTGGCTGGGAAGTCATCGAGGTTGATGCAAGCCGAGCCCCTGCGCTGATGGCAGAGTTACAAGCCACACAGGGCATTGTGGAAGTTACGCCCGACTATCCTTTGGAACTCTTGTGGGATCCAAATGACCCCAGTTTTATTGAAGGTCACCAGTGGTCGCTGGATAAGATCGGTGCCAACGTGGCCTGGGAGTTCTCAACAGGCGAAGAGATTGTTGTAGCCGTTCTCGATTCTGGTATTGATCCAAATCACCCTGATCTTGTTGGACGGGTTGTCACTGGGCACAATTTTTTTGACGACAGCACGGATACGACGGACCTGTGTGGGCATGGCACGCACGTCTCTGGCATCATTGCCGGGGCAACCAATAACGCCATCGGCATGGCAAGTGTGGCACACCAAGCCAAAATCATGCCGCTAAAGGTCATTGACGATGAATGTAAGGGCAGCTATAGCCGCCTCATGCAAGCCATTATTTACGCCGTGGATCAAGATGTACGTATCCTCTCGATCACTTCTGGTGGCGGTTTTGAACACGATGGCCTGCACGACGCCATTAAATATGCTGAAGATAAGGGTGTGCTCGTCGTGGTAGCAGCAGGCAATCGTGGTGACGATCTCCCCTTCTATCCAGGTAGCTTTGCCGAATCCTTCACCACGTCGGGAACTGACCAAAACGATAATCGATACGAAAAAACTAACTATGGAGAGCAGATTGATATATCTGCGCCTGCAACATTCATCTACAGTACCTATTACAATAATACAGATGGCTCGACCTACGCATATATGAGTGGCACCTCCATGGCGGCTCCCCATGTGGCGGCAGTAGCAGCACTGATTCTCGCCGTAGACCCCAAGTTAACGCTCGCAGAATTAAAAAATGCACTCATCGATTCTGCGACTGACCTTGGTGAACCAGGTTGGGATCCCATCTTCGGATGGGGTCGGGTAACCGCTTGGCGTGCCGTGGCTGCTGTAAGCCCTGCGGCTGGCAATGTGCGCTTGGGACACTACCGAATCCCAACACCTGCCCTATTTGAAGCAACAGGGATAACCGCAACACCCGATGCCGACAGCATTCAATTGAATTGGCTACAAAGCAATGTTGAGCTTTCTCAGACTGTCGTCATTTATCGTTCGATTGTGCCTGTCTTTGAAGCATCTGGTGATATTACAGAGCTTGATGCAACGACTACAGGTTCATATTCAGACACGAACGTTGTTGTTGACCAGGAATACTTCTACTGGCTTGTGCAAGCAGACAATGATGTAGAAATCACTGTTTCCGATGCAATTGGGGCGAAGGTGCAACTAATAGCCCAATCGCCAGAAGAGTCCAAGGTACCAGAAGAACCAGTCCCAGGGCAGAGTGAGGTTGTCCTCTTTATGCCGATGGTACAGCGTTAAATGGTACAGAATTAAATCGACTCAATGTTCATCAAAAGAAAGAGCCACTTTCAATAAAAGTAGGGTGGCTCTTTCTTTTGGATCTAGGAATGTGATGGAAATGCGTGATGATCATAAGCAAAGAACGCTTTTAGAACGCTCCAGGTTGTACTATAGCTACTACCCCTGTTAATTGTTTTCGTGCTACCCTTACATGCAAAAAGGAGCTGCGATGAAACAGATTCTTCAGAAAGATGTACGGTCGAGCTGGTAGTTTGGGCATTGCTGTTGATGCGTACTGTTTCTGACTCTGTATAGTCCATGAACTACCAACACTCCAACCGTATAACGTGCGCT
>JBBQIG010000553.1:0-4041 GCA_038324715.1 Anaerolineae bacterium
GCAACAATGCTCACCCAGCGCGCACTGGCTGCGCTTGGCCCCAAGAGGGCAAATGCGCCACTCAACAGCCAAATAAAGAGGGGAGGTTTATCGGGCCAAACGTGCAGAAAGTAGGGGTCGGTGAAGGCAGCGCGTGCCCAGTAGCCATAGATCGCTTCATCTTCGCGCAATGGAAACGAGGCAAGCAACCGCAAGCGCAAGGCAAACCCTATACAGGTCAGGGTGAGGAGGGTAAGCGTTTGTATGCGGGCGTGGTTGAGCACGGCAATGCGCACGCCCACCCGTGGCAAGCGCCAGGGGAGAGCGGGGTGCATGGGACGGGTCATGGCAAGCCCAGAGCGGGGACGTTAATCCACAAATTGGTCAGTCCACAAAGCGATAGCGAACGAGCGTACGCACTGCGCTAAAGCCATCCTTCCAGCCAATCTTCTTGCCTTCGTGGAAGGTGCGCCCATTGTAGCTAATGGGGACTTCAAAGATGACATAGCCGCGCTTGAGAATTTTGGCGGTTAACTCTGGCTCAATCTCAAAGGCGCGGCTACGCAGGTTCATGCCATCAATGACATCGCGACGGAAACACTTATAACAGGTTTCCATATCACTCAACGAGGTTCCATAGAGGACATTGGTGAGAATGGTCAGCACTTGGTTGCCGAGGGTGTGACTGAGGCTCATGGCGGCACGCGGGCCTCCCAAAAAGCGACTGCCATAGATCACGGGAGCGCGCCCTTCCAACAAGGGTTCAAGCAGCTTCACATAGTCGCGCGGATCGTACTCCAGGTCGGCATCCTGCACAATCATAATATCGCCCGTGGCATGTTGAAATCCCGTGCGTAGGGCAGCGCCTTTACCAAGATTGTGCTCGTGATAGATGATTTGCATATTGGGCGGAGGATCCGCTCGCCACTGATCAAGAATCTCGCGTGTGCCATCCGTGGAGCCATCATCCACAAGCACAATTTCGCGCTCCAATGTGAGTGGCCCCAAAATTCCAGTGTTGCTACTGTTGATGTTCACCGTTAAATCTACTGCCTGCACCCGCTGGACAATATCTTCCAGCGTAGCCCGCTCGTTATACACGGGCATAATAATCGACAAGCGCAATTCGCACCTCGCGTACCACCGCTTATGGACAAACCATAAACAGCCGCACAGTCTTCTTTTCGGCTGTTTATAGTTGATGAAGTTAGGCTATTTCGACCCCAGTGCCCGGTCAGCACATTCCACAAAATACCAGTGAAATAAAATGCCTCAACGGACACGAAGAGTGTTTATTGCTCACTAATTTGATGAGCCAGAATAATGGCGTCTGCCACAGTTCGCATCGACTTGCGATTGTTCATGCTCATCTTTTGAATCTTGCGGAAGGCTTCTGTCTCGTTCAAGCCCTGTGTGTCCATGAGAATACCCTTGGCGCGATCCACAGCCTTGCGTGTTTCCAACGCCTCTTGCAAGGTATCCACTTCTCGCTCCATGGCGCGGAATTCGCTAAAGCGCGCAAGAGCTACTTCAATCGCAGGGGTAAGATCGCTCTCGCGGAAGGGCTTGACCAGATAACCAGCCACACCTGCCCGTTGCGCTCGCTGCACCAGGTCTTGTTGGCTATAGGCACTGAGCAAGAGTACAGGGGCGACCCGTTCTTCGGTCAAGATCTGGGCTGCTTCGATGCCATCCATATCCGGCATCTTAATATCCATGATGACAATGTCTGGACGTAACTCGCGAGCCAAATTGACCGCACTACGGCCATCACCCACTTCACCTACGACCAAATAGCCCAGGTTTGTGAGCATCTCACGCAGGTCCATGCGAATCAAGGATTCATCGTCGGCGATGATCGCGCGTGTGCGTTCCACGTCCCTGTCTCCTCGTAGTAAATTCTGTCAATGTAAGTGTCGTAAATGTCGTAAATGAGCCTAATGGTATCAATCTAAATCCCTTGCTGCGTAACCACATGCTGTGTACACCAGTGTACACAGTACAGCCTCTAGAGCCTTAGTTCGCGCGTGCAAGGTGAGTTATTTTGCTGCATCCACAAAAAGATCCAGTAAACAAAGCAATAAATGAATAGGCTATAACACTATTGGTGACGCGTCAAAGTGCGGGCAACGAAGTTAGAGGGTTGGCAGCATTAAACACTTGAACCCCTGCTTAGTCAACCTTGAGTGACCGTTTAGGGAAAGTCACCAATGCTTGCGTTCCATGATGAATTAAGCCTTTACCCTGCTCGGCGTCTACTGAGCCTGTTTCTATAGGCACTTCTACGGGCGATTCTGTAGGTGTCTCTGTCGGCGTTTCTGTAGCAGTTTCGCTCATCTCCGCAGCTTGGGGAATTGACTCGATATGCAATTCCCCTTTCAGATCGTCTGTCACCAAAGTCTGCACAATCTGCAAACCTAGACTCTGGCTTTGGCGTGCATCAAAGTTTGGGGGAAGGCTACTGCCACTGTTGCGAACCATCATCCGCACCTGGTTACCTTCTTCAGCCAGATCAATAACTATGCGTCCCTGGCTATGCCCTGCCAACCCATGCTCCAACGCATTGAGCACCAGTTCGTTGAGGACAATGGCAACAGGCGTGGCTTGGCTGGCTGGCAAGCGAATATTGGGGCCTGTCACGTCAATGGCGATCTCTTGCTCGGGGTTGCCAGCCACCTGCTTCACTTGATGGGCAATGCGTTGGCAGAGATCGCGAATGTTAATGGGTTGGTGCTCGTCCTCGCTCAAAAACTCATGAATCACCGCCACACTCAGAATACGATTGACAGCATCCGAGAGTTGTTGTCTTGCTTCTTCTCCCTTGACGCGCCGCGCCTGGATACGCAAAATGGCTGCAATTGTCTGGAGGTTGTTCTTCACACGATGGTGGACTTCTTGAATAATTGCCGACTTCACATTCAGTTCGCGCTGCTTTGCCACGGCATCTGTAGCATTGTGGAGCAATACCAGCACTGCATCCACACTAGTGCGCTCTTGATTGCGGAAGATGCTCCAATGCGGCGTGCGCAGCCGCAGCACGCGCCAAGTGGGCGACTTGCGCAAGGGCAACGCTTTGCGCACCCACACTCGACCGTCCGCAGTCTCATGGCGTTGTTCCACGGCGCTATTCGTGTGCAACACTTCATCGACCAGCGCATCATCTTGTGGCTCCAATTCAGCCACTTGCTGACCGTCCATATCCACAGCCAACCCAATCGAGCGAAAGAGATTGGCGGTAATCCCACTCATATAGGTGATGGTACGACTGCGATCCACAAGATAGATGCCGTCATAAAGCCCAAAGCGGTTCAACGCCTCGGTCTCCTGTAATTCGCCGCGCATACACATCGATTGTAGCCAAATGACTGCTTTGCGAAAATTTGGGTCGCGACGGCGCTGGCGCTCGTGCGCAATCATGTTGGTTTCAGCCACAAAGGCGGCAATTACCACGCCATCCGAGCTATACACTGGATAGACATCTTGGATCACAGGCGCGCCGCTGTTAACGATCTCGATCTGGCGACGACCTGCGCGTCCATGGGCAAAGGCATGGAGCACCAAGGGTTGTTCGGACGTTGGATAATTGCGTCCAGTTACTTCTTCGGAATAATGTGAGGAAGCCGATTTGGGGATTACATGACGAATCACGCATAGTCGCTTGGGGGAGAGCAGCCCATAGAGCAAAATATCCGCTCGACTCACATCGGCAGTAATGGCTAGCGCGGCATGAATACGACGAATCTGCTCTTGATCCTCAAGGCGCAAATTGCCTGTTGGATAGAGATGGAGTTGAGGTAAAAGTGAATCAAGTGTCATGAAGATGCTTAAGGCACACAACATTGTGTGTCTTACCTACTATGGTACTCCTATGAATCTACAAGTATGAAGCTACAAGTATGAAGCTGTATGAGAACCTAGTACACTGTAATTGAAATTATGATAGTTGGTTTTGCCGTTGTTGCTAGGGACATCAAGGCGATAGCTCCCATCAAAACTTTAGGCCAATCCAAGGATAAAAGCATACGTTGAGAGATGATATACTCTTTCTCCGAAAGGAGAGAG
>JBBQIG010000554.1:0-4037 GCA_038324715.1 Anaerolineae bacterium
CGCCGGACGCATGGAGTTGATGCTGGATGGCAACCAACGCCTTACTGAAGCCGAAGCATTGACCATTGCCAAAGAAATCGACCGCTTGGGCTTTACGTGGTTTGAAGAGCCAATTCCACAAAAAGATGTAGACGGCTATGCACGTCTCAACGCAGCCGTGGGTCTACCCATCACAGGTGGCGAGCAGTACACAACCGTAGAGCAGTTTCGCCCCTACCTGGAAAAACACGCCTATGGCATTGTCCAGCCTGACGCAGGGTGGTGCGGCATCACCGAAGCGTTACGCATCGCCGAAGTCGCCGACCGCTATGGCATAGAACTCTGCCCCCATTCCTGGCACAATGGACTGATGGCAATGGAGAACGCCCACCTCGTCGCCGCGCTGCCCAATCCCCACTTCCTGGAACTGTGCATGATCCAAGGGCCATTGCAATGGGGTATCTTCAGCGAGCCTCCCACGATTGAGCAAGGACATTTGATTCTGCCGGATCGGGCGGGGTTAGGTGTAGAACTCAAACCAGACGTACAGGAACTCTTCCCCTATGTGGAAGGCCATTATGCCTTGACTGTGGAGCGATAAGCTTAATTAGCCGCAAACCATTAGAGAGAACCATTAGAGAGATTAGATACCATGAATCGTCCCAACCTGCTCTTTATCATTGCCGATCAACTGCGCGCCGATTTTCTGGGTTGCTATGGAGCAAGCTTTGTCAATACGCCTCACATTGACGCACTTGCCGCGCAAGGCATGCGCTATGAGCGCGCCTACTCGAGTTCCCCTATCTGTGTCCCTGCGCGTGCATCCTTGTTAACTGGCATGAATGCCATACGCAACGGCGTCACAGATAATACCCTCTGGCTGCGTCCCGATCTGGAAGCCTGTGGCATCCGCACTTGGCCCGAAATGTTAAACAGCGTGGGCTACTACACAGCTGGCATCGGTAAAATGCACTTCTATCCGTGGGACTCAAACCACGGGTTGCAATATCGCGTGGCTGCCGAAGACAAACGCTGGATTCATGTGCGCGATGAGTATTACCACTTTCTACGCGGCCATGGTGAACGCAAATATCATGGCAATGAACATGATGGCTACTATGAAAATAAAGGAGCCATTGTCAACAGGCTACCGTGGGAGCTATCGGTTGATCACTTTGTAGGTGTGGAGACCTGCCGCTTCTTGGAGACCTACAGCGGTGATGGCCCTTTTGCCATGATGGTAAGTTTCCCAGGTCCCCACTGCCCCTATGACCCAAACCAGGAATTCCTCGACCAAGTAGACCCGCAGCAAATGCCGCCAGCAATCCCAGCCGCGCCCGATGACGCATCCAAATTGCGCCGCCAGAACATTGATGGCAATCTGCGTCCCTGGAATGGCGTGGACTACAACGAGTTTACCGACGCCGAAAAGCAAAAAGTGCGCGCCCATTATGCCGCGTCGGTCAATCAGATCGATGTAGAAATTGGACGCATTGTGGCAACGCTGGAAGAGCAAGGCCTGCTTGAAAACACGGTGATCATCTTTGCCAGTGATCATGGTGATTACTTGGGTGACCATGATTTCATCGGCAAGGGGACCTATTATGAAAGCTCCATCCACGTTCCTCTGATTGTGCGCTTGCCCAGTGGCCCCAATGGCCCCACAGGCACACATGCGGGACTCGTCGAATTAACGGACGTGACCGCCACCCTGCTCTCCTTTGCAGGCGTGCAGCCACCACAGTTGCTCGATGCCCGTCCGCTGCCCGAACTAGGCTTGCCCACGCAAGCGCGCGACATCCTCTTTGGCTTTGTCAGCAACGGCTGGATGGCCTATGATGGACGTTGGAAACTGTGCAAATATGCAACGGGTGAGCAACATCTCTTTGATCTCGACTCCGACCCCACCGAGCAGCGCAACCTTATTGAGGATCCCGCTGCCTTCGACGAACTACGCCGCCTGGACGATGCCCTGACGCGCGAATTGATGCGCTCTACCGCGCTGGCACAACACGCGCAAAAGGTGGATACAAGTGAAATGTCACAGAACACGACCTTTGGCAAAGAAGGCTGGCAGCGTCCCTATCCCTACGCCTTCACTACCAAGAACTAAGTCAAAAACTAAGTTAAGAGCCAATGCCAAGAGCTAGGGTAGCAGATCGTAGTTTCGAGGGAACAATCCCTCTTGAACAAACCAATTCCTGTACGCTTAATCCTGACCAAAATTTGAGGAGTTACATCCCAATGGCACGTCCCACCGAAAAATATGATGTTACGCTCGAAAAGCCCGACAACGTTACCCTCCCCATTGTTGGCCCTGCCTATACCCGTCCCGACAAAGCCCTGATCGAAAAACTCTATGACGTGAGTAGCGCCACGGCAAGCGCCACGCTGCATCGCATGGGCATTCGTCAGACCTTCATGCACGGCCCTCTCCCCCGCGTCAAAGGTGCAAAGATTGTCGGCCCTGCCGTCACGCTGCAATTCATGCCCCAGCGCGAGGACATTGGCTCTGGCGCTGGTCAAGAACAAACAGAGAAGCGCGGTGCGCTATGGAGTGTCTTTGACGCCATTGAACCGGGCGATGTCTTGGTGGTGCAAGCTTGGGCAGATCCCTACACCGGCTGCATGGGCGATATGCTCACCACCTACTTCAAAGGACGGGGCGGCATCGGTGTTGTTGTCGATGGTTGTGTGCGCGACTGGCCTAAAATCTCAGAGATGGATGTGCCGATGTGGACAGTGGGACTCACGCCCAACTATGCCTCGCAAGCCACCCTTTTCCCTTGGGCCTACAACGTTCCCATTGCATGCAGCCGCGTCTTGGTCATGCCAGGTGACATCATCATTGCCGATGATGACGGCGCTGTCTTGGTACCGATTAAGCTCGCATCCTTTGTGGCCTCTGCCACTCTCGAACATGAGGAGTGGGAAGTCTTTAGCAAGATCAAATTGCTTGAAGGTGGCTCTATTCACAAATATTACCCGCTCAACGATGAAGGCTGGGCGGAATATGAGGAATGGCGCAAGCAGAATCCTAACGCCTAATCTGCTGTCCCTACCAGAAGCTCTGGGCTTCTGGTAGGGACATTTGCAAGACTTTTATTGTCCCTCTATTACATTTCCTCTACACGTAATTCTTCTATCTGATTCTTCAACAATGTCTTACCCCAAGGAGAGATTCATGCTGGTCGGCTATGTAAGCAATGAACGATATGTCGCCCTAGACAACGTGCGTTTGGACTTTGAGCAAGATGGGCAGAGCGTTGCGGTAGTCAGTTCCACCCCGCGCGGTGCAATTTACGCGGACATTACACCCGGCGAATACAAGGTCACTCTGGTCAAAGAGGGTCACGGTCCCAAGTCGGTCACGATGAAAGTGAGAGAAGGCAATCCCTATAACTTCCGCCTCCTTTCCGACAATCTATACGGCTATATGTGGCCCAAGTGGGTGAAGAGTGGGCAACGCAGCGAGTTCCGTGTCACCTCTGTGGAAGCCTATAAGTTGAGCCTATGGCGCTATGGCCTAGAGAAAGAGTTTATACGTCCACTGGGCTGGTTTGATGAACATGGACCCCGTGCGACCATGCAAATTACCCCCGATGGTGACTATGTGCAGACAGGCGTGCAGTGGAATAAGATCGGCTATGGCAGCCCCCACCACACACAAGTGGTAGCTGGACCAGAGCGATCAGGACTCTACTATCTCCACGCCGAAACGGAATCAGGTGACTTCTTCTCCTTTCCCTGGGTCGTTGCCCCAGCCAAACCCAGCGCACCCATTTGTGTGTTGGCGTCAACTATGACCTGGAATGCCTATAATAACTTTGGCGGGCGCAGCAATTACATCAACGCAACCCAATTACCTGACACGCCTACTGTCAATGGGCGTCAAGACTTAAGGCGCTACAGCCTATCGGGGAGCTATACCGAATGGCGTGCGCTGGATGAAGAGTACAAAGATATCTCTTGGGATCGCCCAGAACCCTTCAACCACGTACCCAAAGAGACCGAATCCACCGACCCCATTGCAGGTCGTCAGCCCTGCCACTTAGCCC
>JBBQIG010000555.1:0-4032 GCA_038324715.1 Anaerolineae bacterium
TAGAGAATGAATGGCAATTAAATGAAATCTCCTTCATGCTCTATGTACTCTCTGAAATCGACCAGGGTGATCCCGGACGCACCAGCACGCTCTATGATGTGCGTGAGCGTCTGGGTCTCTACGGCAAAGCATTCCTTGCCATGACCCTCGCCAATCTCCAACCAGAGGGCAGCGACGACCCACGTGTCTCGACTCTTCTGGATGATCTCTTTGGCGCAGCCAACATCACAGCCACAAGTGCCTGGTGGCAGGAAGATAGCATCGACTTCCGCAGCCTCAATACGGACACGCGTACGACCGCAATCGTTCTAGCTGCATTTGTCAAGCTTGATCCCCAACAACCCATCCTGCCCAGAGTTGTACGTTGGCTCATGGAAACCCGCCAAGCAGGTCACTGGAGCAGCACCCAGGAAACCGCATGGGCCTTAATTGCGCTCACCGAGTGGTTAAAAGTGACTGGCGAACTACGTGGAGAGTATGGCTGGACGGTCACGCTCAACAATGATGAGTTGGGCAGTGGCAACGTCACGCCAGCCAACATCACAGAAATTGTCACCCTACGCGCCCAGGTGGCTGACCTGCTGCGCGACGAAACCAATGCCCTGCGTATTGATCGCACCGGCAACCAAGGGCGCATGTACTACAATACCTATTTGCGCTATACGTTAGATGCATCCGAAGTAGAAGCACGCGATCATGGCGTTGTCCTCGACCGTCGCTTTGCCCTGGCAGAATCAGTCTCGGAGAACATCTCAGACAACAATGCAGAGGCAACTCAGACGGAAGTGCCAGAGCGCCATATTACGACGGCTAAAGTAGGCGACGTGATCAGCGTGACCGTCACAATTGTTGCCCCAACCGATCTCTATCACTTGCTCATAGAGGTGCCGATTCCTGCAGGAACCGAGCCGATTGATCCAAATCTGGCAACCACCAGTGACATCTTCACAGATCCACGCATGGTAACAGAGGGAGAAGAGGAGCCAGTTGGGCCAAGTTGGTGGCGCTACTGGGTGCCCAGCTATACCGACATACGTGATGACAAGTTGGCAGTCTTTGCCACCTTCCTGCCGGCAGGCACATATGAATACACCTTCAACGTGCGTGCCAGCCTGCCAGGGGAATTCCGTGTGCTGCCCGCCTATGCCGAACAGATTTACTTTAATGAAGTTTGGGGGCGAAGCGCAGGAGAGACCTTTACAGTTACACCCTGATCATCAGCCAGCGGGTGTACCAGTTGCAGACACACAGGTCAACAGATCATGAATTAAAAGAGGGGTTGGGCATTTTCGTTGCCCAACCCCTCTTTTAACCCACAAAGACGACAATTAACATCCATAGTCCCCAACAGCCTCAACTCCTTGGTCGCATGCAGCAGCAGCCAGCCCTTCTCCCCAGCGCACCAATCTAGCCCCAGTCCACATCAAACTACTTCCTGTCCACCGTTGCCACCGAGCGGGCGTCCGTGGAACTTGAGCCAATAGAAAATTCACCTTCGCCTCACGTTCAAACTCCTGACGCCGCGCTTCGGCAATAGCTACCCAATCATCTGGCAAGAGCATATGCATTTTCGCCTCTTTCTGAATGGTTTAATAAAGGCAATGCCAACCGTCAAATCTGGTGATCAGTAGTTAGAAGTAGTGAAATTTTAGCACAAAATTTCTATTTTGTCAACCATTAAACGAAACTTGACTAGTTAGATAATATCGTGTTATCGTCAAGTTATGAATCAAGTAAATGATCTTGCATCCCATGATATTGCTGCCCAATTGGACGAACCCGACGTCCTGCCAGCGGGAAAATTATGCCTAGAATTTGCCGACACACTGAATTGGCGTGCCTCAGAACAACCCATTGAGACGATCCCCTCCTACACGGATTTAATAGCGTGGGCGTTGCGCGTGGGGTTGATTTCAGAAGACGCCGCTTCCCTGCTAAACAAGCAAGCCGCGGCCCAGCCAGCCCTCGCCAAGCAAATAAACGCATGGGCTACTGAGTTGCGCGAAGCCATCTATCATATCTTTGCTGCCATTGCCGAGGACTCCACACCAGACCCTGCGAACCTTGCGCTACTCAACGAGGCGTTGCCGCAAGCTTATGCTTCACCACAACTGGTTGCCACTGCCAACGGCTATAGCTGGTCTTGGCATGCAGACAAAAGTGGCCTTGATAGTCTCCTATGGCCGATCCTACGCTCCACCGCACGCCTGCTCACCGAAGGAAACCTAAGCCGCATTGGGCAGTGTGTCGATGACCGCGGCTGTGGCTACCTTTTCTTCGACACCAGTCGCAATCGCAGCCGCCGCTGGTGCGACATGAACTCATGTGGCAACCGCGCCAAGTCACAGCGCCACTATGCTCGCCACCGCAGCAACCGATCTGAGATTTCCTAGCGCTACTCCGCAGTCAGAACTAGCAAGCAGAGATAACAAGAAAAATAACAAACAGAGGTGGCGAACATACAACTACCTCTCTGTTTGACGGATTAGTATCCGTCGTTTAGCATATCGAACCAACAAGCGTTTGACTCCCTTTTACCAGAAAGCATCGTTTTATGTCCGATGATTTAGAATTATCCACCAGGTTAGACCGGCTTCCCACCAGTTTGCGCGGAATTGTTGATGAATTTCGCAGCGCCACCCCCCGTGAACGTCTTGAATTGTTGCTTGAATATTCCCAGGATCTGCCTGATCTGCCCGACCATCTTGCCGAGCAACGCGATCAGCTAGAGCAGGTACACGAGTGTCAGACGCCCGTCTTTCTACTCACCGAATTGGAGGAAGGAAAAGTCCATTTCCATCTGGACATACCACAAGAATCCCCCACCATTCGCGGCTATGCCGCCATCCTAGCCGACGGCTTCAACGGAGCCACCCCAGACGCAGTCCTCAGCACCCCAGAAGATGTTTATAACTTACTGGGGCTAAACGAGGCCATTACCCCCCAACGGCTACGTGGACTCCATGCGTTGATGGTCTACATGAAGCGTCAAGTTAAAAAACTGGCATAGGCTAACTTATGTCAATAGCCCAAGCACCGTCCACATCCCGTTTTTCGGGTGTGGACGGTTCCCTATTTGCGGTTCTTCTAGTGGTCGATAGCCTGCACCTAGTCTTTGCGCGCGCATTCCTGCCCTATTTCGAGCCGGTGGTATCAGCCACACTCGTCTTGCTGGTCGCCACAATCCAAATCGGCATCTATGGACTATGGCGTAGAGAGTTACATCTATCTTCTCTTCGAGAACACTTCTGGTTCTATCTCGCCATTGGCTTTCTCGTGGGGGCAAGCACTGCACTCAGTTATTCCGCCGTTGCCTTTATCGATGTCGGCACAGCTTCCATGCTCGCGAAAACATCCACTCTCTTTAGCATTGGCATCGGTTTGTGGTGGCTGCACGAACGATTGCACCGGCTCCAGTTGATCGGCGCGCTTCTGGCGCTGATAGGAGTATTCATTATCACCTTTCAACCAGGTGATCTTCTGCGCTGGGGTGCGCTCATGATCTTGGCTTCAACAATCATGTATGCACTTCACACCGCCCTGGTAAAACGACATGGCAGTCGCATGGGCTTTATCGATTTCTTCTTTTTTCGTCTCTTCTTTACAACATTAACTTTGGGCACAATTGCACTGACTCGCCCCTTCACCATTACGCCAGAGCCTTCCCTGTGGCTTCTTCTCGTCGTGGCAGGAACTGTGGATGTCGTAATCAGCCGCACCCTCTACTACCTTGCCCTGCGCCGCTTACCCATGAGCCTGCATGCCATTATTCTAACCCTCAGTCCGGTGGTAACCATCGCCTGGTCATTCTTCCTCTTCGACACCTTTCCAGGCCCACAGCAACTATTTGGCGGCGCAATCGTCGTCATTGGTGTGACACTTGCTGCCTATTCTAGCCACCGTACACTTTTTCGAAGTAAGGCAAAAGCCTGATGGTAAGGGGCTTGCTGTTGGTTAAGAAACGTTGAATCATGTCATAACCGATGCGAAAGATGCTCAAATCACGACGGTCGGAACGGTCAACCAAAGAGC
>JBBQIG010000556.1:0-4030 GCA_038324715.1 Anaerolineae bacterium
CTTAGACACAGAAGTGCCACACGCGGTGAAGTAGAGTTAGCGATGAAATCAAATTTACACAAAATAGGGCTAAAAGAGCCGGAAAAACAGAAGCCACTGGAACAGCTTGGTTAGAGAATTTCTGTGAAAGAGTCTGCTAAGGCGCTTTTAAAGAAATAATGATCCAGATAATTTGAGTAGCAGATCATAAACCCGCTTGTCCACTTACGATGTTTGGATCATTAAATTCCGCAATACGCCTTAGTGGAGTTGGTCTTGTGTATAAACAATCTATTGGGAATGGACAGAGGTTAAATGGAAAACTTATTTACTTCGGAGAATTTATTCGCATTTCTGACTTTGCTAGCACTCGAAATTGTGTTAGGGATTGATAATGTAATTTTTATTGCCATTCTCTCTGGGAAGCTACCCGCTGAGCAACAAGCGCGTGCGCGGAGCACAGGTATCGGACTAGCTGTTGTCACTCGACTTTTGTTGCTGCTTGGGATTACGTGGGTCATGCAACTGACTACGCCCATCATTTGGGAGTTGTCTGGTCGCGATTTAATTCTCATCGTGGGTGGTTTGTTCCTGATTGGGAAGAGTACGTATGAGATTCATGAGAAGGTTGAAGCCGCTGACCATACCCAACGCCCAATACCCAAGGTTGTCTCCTTTTCAAGCGTGATCATCCAGATTATTCTGGTTGATATAATCTTCTCGCTTGACTCAGTTATTACGGCTATTGGAATTTCGGGTAATCTGTGGGTGATGGTTCCTGCAATTCTGATCTCTGCAGGCGTGATGGTCTTCTTTGCCGGTGCTATCTCTGGTTTCGTGGAACGTCATCCTACGATGAAGATTTTGGCACTGGCTTTCCTGATTTTAATCGGGACGCTGCTGGTGATCGAGGGTACTTTGCCTGACGTCGCGCATGAATACCACCTGAAGAATTACGCCTACTTTGCAATGGCATTCTCCTTCCTTGTGGAATTGGTGAATATGCATTTCCGTGGCGGTGGTCACCCGGTACAGTTGCACAATCAGCCTACGTTGTCTGAGACAACATTGCCTGAGACAAAGGCATAAACGGCTCAGTCAATAACTCATATATGTCTGGGGCTATATCCGGTGGTAATGGATATAGCCCCCTTTTTGTGTGCAAGTTTAGAGTGCTTGGGTGAGAATGTGGTGGAGTTCACTTTCACTGAGCATGATGGGATTGCCCTTCATGCTGCTGGCTTGTTTCGACTTGGCGACAATAAGATCGAACTCAGTGGGGGGCACGCCAAAGGCACTGAGTCCAGCTATTTGAAGCTTCGCACAGAGTGCTTGGATCCACTCGACAGCATCCTGGGCTGTGGCATTCTGCTCCCCTGTTACCAGTTGTCCGACTTGGTCAAAGCGGGCAAGGGTGGGTGAATCAGGGGCACGGGCGGCAAGGGCAGCGACGTTGGCAGCCATGACATGGGGCAAGAGGCAGGCACAGACTGTGCCGTGGGGAATTGGAAACATGCCCCCTAAAACGCCTGCAAAGCCGTGGACTGCCCCCAACTTGGCGTTGGCAAGTGCCAATCCGCCGCACAGGCTCGCAAATGCCATATCGGTGCGCGCGGCATCGTTGTTGCCATCTTGAACAGCCATGAGCAGGCTGCGCGCTGCCGCTTGTATGCCTTCGCGGGCAATGCCATCGGTGATGGGGTTGGCTTGGTTGGAGACAAATGGTTCAATGCATTGGGTGAGCGCATCCAGCCCCGTGCTGGCAGTCAGTTCGGGCGGCATGGAGTGGGTGAGTTCGGGATCGACCAGAGCGATGCGCGGGAGCATGGTGGGGCTACGTAAGCTGACTTTTACCTGCTGGTCGGGAACAGCCAGCACTGCATTGCGCGTTACTTCGGCTCCGGTTCCCGCTGTGGTAGGAGCGGCGATGAGCGGCGCAGAAGCAATTTGGAGTGGATGACCCTTGCCTACAACTTCTAAGTAGTCGAGTGGATCACCGGGATTGGTTAAGAGCGCGGCAATGGCTTTGCCTGTGTCGATGACGCTGCCCCCGCCAATGGCGATAATGAGGTCACAATCGGCCTCACGCGCACGGCTTGTGCCTTGAACAATTTCCTCCACCGTTGGCTCGCCGCTGGCAGCGAGTGTTGTTGCGACTAGACCCTGGCTTTGCCATTCAGTGAGCAGTGTTTGTACGCGCGGATTCGATGTGCTGGTGATGACCAATGCGCGTTGACCTAGTGTTTGGGCTAGGGATGCAATGCTGTTGGCTTTGCCATTGCCAAAGATAATCTGTTGTGCTGTGGCGAACTCAAAGTTGATTGCCATCTATTCCCCTTAATTACCAATCTGCGTCGGCTGGAAAGAGAGTGGTGTATTTTATGCTTTGGCGCGGAGAAGCCATCATGGGCGCAACGGCGTCACGCCAACGCAGGTAGTGGGCAGTTTCTTTATGTTGCGCTGGGGCTTCAGGTGTGCGATAGACTTCTACAAGCACAAACCTGGTTGGATCATCGGCCTGTTGAATGAGGTCAAAGCGTGCAATGCCGCTTTCCTGAATGCTGTTTGAAGCATTATCGACAGTGGCTTGGATAAAGGCGTCCACGTGTTCAGCGTTAGCGTGGACAAAGACATGGACAACGAGCATGGGCATCTCCTCGCATGACAAGGGTTACGCTATAATAGTAAAAGTTGCTAGAAGTATCAGAGCCAACAAGACGTTTACTGTTTGGTTACTGACGCCAGTTGACATAAGTTGTTTGGCGACTCGTGTTGTGGGCTTCCTGATCTCTATGATACCCTATCTGTTTCGTGCTGCCCATCGGGGCACTTTAGCATTACCATGATGGCTCGAATCGTCATCATGTCTTTGTGAGTAAGGGAATGAGCCATTTTGCAATGCAGGACGCCTGGGATCGCGCAAGTGCGAGCTACTTGACGCGGCGGGGCGATGATGTGACTTCCGTCAGCTATGGCAATCTAGCGCCCAGTGAGGCGGAAGTAGGGCTGCTGGGAGATTTGCATGGGCTGCGCGTGTTGGATCTAGGTTGTGGTGGCGGGCAGAATGCTGTTGCCTGTGCATTGGCTGGCGCTACAGTGGTGGGCATTGACTTGAGTGCTACGCAACTGAATGCGGCACAAGCATTGGCACGTGAACATAGGGTGACGGTAGAATGGCATCATGGGAATGGGCTGGATGTGGCAGAATGGCAGGGCAAGCACTTCGATCTGCTGCTGGCGATCCAGGTGTTGCCCTATGTGGATGATCCCGCCGCCTTGCTGCGTTCGATGAGTGCGCTGTTGCGACCAGGGGGTAGGGCAATTGTGAGCCTTGACCATCCAATGCGCGACTGCTTCTTTGACGCGGAGATGGAAGAACTCGTTCCCTATCCTGCGCGCAGCTATTTTGATACCGAGCCAGTGGTATGGAATTTTGCGGCTGATCTCCCCATGCAGTCGCACCATCATCCGCTGGGGCAATGGATTGCGTGGATAGTGGAAGCAGGGTTGTACCTGCAACAACTCATCGAAGCGCCTGCACCACCAGAGATTTGTGATGACCTTTGGCCGGAGGATTCGCCGCTTGCCCCGCTGCGTGCCATTCCTCATACGGCGATTTTGGTGGCACAAGCCCCAGGTTGAAGTGTTCAGAGCGCACAGCAATTGATTTCAAGCAATCAATGAGAGGGAGGTTACGATGGCAATGCAGTCAGAGGAAGATCTTCGCCGCTACGCCGAGGCGTTGGTAAAGTTTGGGCTGAATTTGCAGCCGGAACAAAGTGTGAGTATTAGCGCTGAATTGGAACATGCGCCCTTTGCGCGCTTGGTTGCAGAGGAGGCATATCGCCACGGAGCAACCTATGTACAAGTGGATTGGCGCGACACACCAGTGGCACGGGCGCGCATGCAACAGAGCAATCCAGAGAAGCTTGACTATTTCCCAGAGTTTGAGGTCGCAAAGCACAAGCAATTCTTAGAAGAAGGCTGGGCACGCTTATCCTTGGTGGGCAGTGAGTTTCCAGATTTGCTCAAGGACGTGGATCCCGGTGCT
>JBBQIG010000557.1:0-4021 GCA_038324715.1 Anaerolineae bacterium
AAAACGAATTCACTCCTGCGATAATTGAATATGTAGCCCAGCAGTTGAATCTATCTGCAGAGGTCCTCAAGGAGTATGATTGGGATGGACGTACCATCTCGCCCACATTCCGCAGCTAGAAATCGACGAGATAACAATATTCGACCTCGGGTCCGAGTAGGCTGACAATCTTGCGGTGGAGATCGGTCAGATTGAGGACTTTGCGCGCGATGACCTGTGTATCTTGGCGAATGATGAGGAGATCGACACCCTCAAAGAGCTGAGCCACGCGGCGCATGGTCGGTGTCTGGGTTGGTTTGCCCTTCTGATCTGGAATGGTGTCGTTATGTGCCAGTAACTGGCGGCGGATTTGGCGTTCGGCCAGCGCGTAGACCAGTAGAGCGAGTCCCATGATCATGATCATGGCCATGATGCGGGCGGGGATCTTGAGAAAGAGACTGTCGGCAAAGAACATGGGGTCTTTGAGGAAGCGCGCCCAATGGGCACCCGCCCGCTCCACCGCACTGCCCTGCTCTTTGTAGTAGTTGAGCAAGTGGGTGTGGGGCAGCTTCTCCTCGTCCAACACATTGGTGGCGACGATAAAGCGTCCTAGCCGCTGTCGTTTCTTGGCGATCATCTCCTGTTTGACATGCAGGGGGCCGGTCAGCTGCCAACCGACAATCTGGGCCACAGCGTCGTTGGCGGGACGGCCCGGTTTGGCATGCTTTTTGAGCGGGACAACCTGGGCTTGGGGTCGGTGCCACGGCAGTTCCTCCCCTAATCGAAGCGCGGCTGCCTGGGCATCGGCCTGGCACTGAAAGGTGGTCTTTTGCAGGGTGCGCCACGCCTTCTCAGCCACCGCTTCCGCTCGCATGATGCGCTTGTCCAACTGTTGGCTTTCGCGCTCGTAAGCCTTTTGGGAATAGACCAGCAACCAACGTTGGCGGACGGCGCCATAGGTATTGCCTAACGGACAGATGCGATAGCCGTCGCCCACATCCTCCATCCCTTCTGTCTCCACCGCGTGCAGTACAGCCTTGGCTTCCCCAAGCGTTTCCGGCACGCGGGTCACCCAGCCAATCTCCTGCCATGCCGCCAAGTTCTCCTGGCTGTAGCCGGCGCTATCCATCACAAACCAGGGCGGTGCTCCCTCCTGCAGGTGACGACAGTAGGCTTGGATGGTCGGGGCAAAGCTCTCCTTGTCGCTGCTGTTCCCATCCAGCACTTCCAGCCACAACGGTAACGACGACGCCTGGCTGGTGATCAAGGTCACCACCACCTGCTTCAAGTCCGGTCGTTGTTCTTTGGAGTAGCCATGGCTGATTTCCACTGCACCCAACTGCTTGACCGCTCGCTGCGCCACCTCCGACTCATACGCACCCTGCAGGCTGAAACTGCTCGTATCCAGATGCGCATACCCTGTCTCCACCTCGAACTCCGTCACCGCGGCGCTGGCCACCCGAGCAAACAACTCCGTCACCCCTGCCTGCTGCACCTCATCCAAGGCGCGCCCTAACGTATCGTCATTGAAATCGTCCGCCACCAATCCTTCCCCCACCAACAGCTCGACCGGCTTGTTCCTCATACACTCCGGCATCAAGTACATTGCCCGTCCACTCAACCCCAACGCATTGAGCACCATGGCTTGTACCGCCTCTCCACAACTCACTTTACGCCCCGTTGGGATGATGATCGACCCGTTGATTATCTGGATCAGGTTGATCTGCTTGCAGATCCCTGCCACGATCCCCAGATGATCGATCCGCTCTGTTGTATATTCATACGCTGTCGTTTCCATACCCCGTAGCTTACTGCACTTCCCGCCTTTCCGCCTCTTTCCCCTTATTGTTTCCAACACCCTTTTTCCCCTGCGGAATGTGGGAACCAGCACCATTGTGCAATTAGTACATGTGTGTATGAATCCTGAACATGTGACTATCATGCCGCCAGAGATTATCCATGAGTTGCGGACCAGTATTACCAAATACCCCTATCTGCATACACGCATTACCCAAGAGCAGGTTGATGCTCTGATTCAAGAAATTAGCGGAAGTGTAGAACATCCAGACTCACTACAGACCGAGTTAACACGCTACGTCCGTGACCCTAAGGACGACTACCTGATTGCCTATGGTCTGATATATACAGCAGATTACTTAGTCACTGGTGATGACGACCTGCTCATCCTCGCCGCAGTGGAGCAGCTACATATTGTGCGGCCAGCAGATATGCGGCGCGTGTTAGAACTGCACGGCTTGTGGTCTCCCGCGCACTAAATACCGTTCACCCCGCCACAAGCACCCACGCCCCTATGCCAACCAGTTAGTTTGACTGAAGATATTCAGGCGCGTGCTTGTTTAGATTGAGCGCGTACCTCATGTACCGCTTCGTTGACAAACGACAGTACCTCATCCGTCTCGCTGCGTAAGGTGAGTTGTATAAGTCAACGAGGCTGATGTCGATGCTTGCCAGGGGCAAGCATCGACAAACACGGCAACACTACCGATCATTGGGTCGCAAGGCGAGCTTGCCTAGGTAGTGTCCCTCTAGGGTGCGGTGAGCTTCACCGACTTGCTCTAGCGCAAACGTGCGGGCTACGTGGATTTCAAATGGGCCGGAATTGATCAACGCGTGGAGTTTGGCGGTTGCCGCCTGTCCGCGAGCGGCGTCGTAGTTGCTGAGATGGATGCCGTGTGGCGCGTTCAGTTCGGGCGTTATGCCGTTTGGATAGGCAATCCGACCATTCGTCTTTACCGCTGCAAGTGCGTGATTTGCCGCCTCACCTCCAGCGGTGAAAAGCGCGGCGTCAAGACCATCGGGGGCAAAGTCATGGGCAACACTCACGACATCCTCTTTGCGCCCATTCACGACTGCATCCGCGCCGAGTCGCTTTGCCAACTCGACTCCATCATCACCCGATGCCACGGCTAAGACGCGGACGCCCATGCGCTTGGCAAGTTGCAGAGCCATGTGTCCAATGCCGCCGCTGGCCCCAAAGACCATCAGCGTCTCGCCCGGTTTAATACCCAACACATCGTCCACGCCGCTAAGGGCGGTCAAGACATCCCACCCCATTACCCCGGCCTGATCCACGGTCAGTTTATCCGGCACATGCGCGACGTATTCTTCTTCGGCCATAGCGTATTCGGCATAGAAGCCACCCCCTTTGTGTTTTGGCAGTGAGGTAGCGTATACTCGGTCGCCCGTTTTGAAGCGGCTGACTTGCTCACCAACTGCCGCAATTGTGCCTGCGCCATCCCACCCTAGCACATAGGGAAAGGTGGGTGTGCTTAAATACTCCGCATACGCTCCTGCGCGCTCTTCTGCATCCCACGAACCTACGCCCGCTGACTCGACCTGAATCAGCACTTCGTGTGCGCCGATTTCGGGGATGGGTAACGTTTGCAGTTCAAGGGTCTCGATGCCACCGAATCGGCTGAGGGCCGCGGCTCGCATGGTGTCTGGTCGTGTAAATGTCATAAAGGTAACTTTCTTCTTTTTGTTGCGCTTGTGGGGATTGATCCATTACTTTGAAACTGAAGATGAAGTTACACGACATCGTTTTCCCATGCAGTGATCCCAAATCCAGGATTGACGTACCCGACGTTTCTAGGTCTTTTGCCTTTAAGCAACTGATATTACGCAACTTGCTGATTTCGTCGCGCAGAGGGCGCAATGGTTTGCGCCCCTACGGTGAAGTAGGACGTAGGGCCACAATCAGCAGACCGCAATAGGGGTGTTGAATTGGAAAATAAGCCACTTTGTTCCAAACTTGTTGGAGAACACCAAGACAAGGAGGAACAAAGTGACTGTCAACCAAGATACCACAAAACGTGAAGTTCAAGCAGTTGAGGTGCACGGGTTAGTCCAGGAAGTGCTGAGCGAGCACTTTGCAATCGAGAAGGGTGAAAGCCACTATGAGAGCGCCGATGTATTTGATGTACTGATTGCGGCGGCGGTCGAACGGATTACGATAGAGATGTCCTGCGACCTGCTGGAAAATGCGCCGAGTGCGAATACGGTACGGAGTAAAGTCAGGCAG
>JBBQIG010000558.1:0-4002 GCA_038324715.1 Anaerolineae bacterium
AGCGGCGATACTCTGCTGCTTTTTCACTGTAGGCGGCAGACTCTGGGTATTTGTTCAACGAGGTCAGTTGATGGAGCAGGTTGCGTAATTCGTCAATCAGGTTGACCCATTTGCTGCGCAGGAAATAGAAGTCTGCGGAAAGTCCTTCTACATTGGTGGTGGCGACCATGAAATTGATCCACTCGCTTTCTGCACGCACATCAAGAACCGGTAGCAGCGTTGAGCCAGAGGTGAGATCTGGTTCCTCTGCATTGCCACTGCTCCCTGTATTGTCACTCAAATCAGTGCTGGGAACAAAGATGCGACCCTCTTCGCTGTTGAGCCAGAGGACAGGTGTGCCGAAACTGAAGTCTCCAGGATTGACGGCATAGAGGCCACTGCGAGCGGCACTCATGGCGAGGTCGATTACACCAGGGCAAGCGCCACTGAGCAACTCTTCATACAGAAAGTGGGCAAAGTCGATGGCGGCGTCGTCACGAATGGGGTATTGCATGCCGATGACGGCGGGTAAACCTGTCTGAAGCAGTTGTGCGGCGACGCTGCCAAAGGGATGCGGCCCCGCAGGACGTGCGGCTAGACAACTATTGAGAAAGGCCAATTTGACGGATGGCGAACGTTCCATGACAGAACGTAATGATTGGGCTGGGGTCAATGTAGAACGACCGCGGTGCCAAAGGTAAAGACCTGTGGGTTCGCCATGACCGATGAAGTGCAGGATAACGGGCTTTACCTTCGCCAGTTTGTTGCGTAAATCGGTGATGGTAAAAGGCCCTGTTAGGGTTTCAATTTGAATAGTGTCGGCGCTGAAGTTTGCGAGAATTTGAGTGACATCCGCAATCTCGCGCGCACTGTCAATAACGCCACTAGGGTCGTCGGGTGCGGCAATTAAGATGCGTAAGGGCAATTGCACGCGCAAAGAGCGCACGGCTCCAACATGACGATAGACAGTTGCCACGCGCACAAGCGCAAAATTTGGATGGGCTGCAAAAACAACATTGCGCTCGGGATCGTAGAGGCTTTCCCAGGGGAGTGCCGCCACGGGAGTGGGCTGAAGATCGAGACGGAGACGAAGTCCTTCTACGCGCTCTCGTTCAATATCGACGCGTGCGGCGATCCAGAGGTCGCGTACAGCGCCTTGCATGAGGCCATTCCACAGGCGGCTCCCAATTTTCATAATTGCATTGGCGTCGGGGGTCATGATTGACTGCCCCAGGGTGTGATAGGCTTTATACCAGGCTGGATCGACAATGCTGGATGTGAAGATGCCGTTGGCAGTGAAGGAGCCGTAGCGAGCAATAATAGAGTAGGGCGCGCTTTCTCCACTGATAATAATATCAAAATTGGTCAACGTGCAGCCCAGAATAGACCTCCTGCCAAATTGACAGAGATACCCCTGCCTCTTACAATAACTTCACTGTACTATGCAAGACGTTTGGAACTGCCATTCGTTATGGCATAATTTCATGTACTTCAAAAGAATGTGCGAAATTTCACCTGATCTACATTATGCGTATAAATCCTTCTGAACCCCTTGGCCCTTTTCTGGAAAACTGGCGACGCAATCCTCAAGTTCGATTGCGCCCTCTGTTGCGACGTTGGCAGCGGCGTTCAGGGGCGGTCATCAATCGTATCCGCACAGGGCGGCAAGTGGCTGATGTTGACTATCGCGATCGGGTTAGTGTGGCAACGTGGATGGTGGTGTTGGGGCTGGGTCTGAGCTTGATGGTGCAATTGCCCAGCGCCTCGATTAGCTTTTGGGCGTTGGGCTCGCCTGTTACGCTGTCGATTACAGGAACCTTGTTGGCGGCTTTCTTTTTGGCAGTGATGGCTGCGGCTGGGGCGGAGAGCGTGGTTTCGGTGCATCCACTCTTTGTCACACGACAAGCGCGGATGCGTACCTGGTCATATTGGGCGTTGCCAATGGCCTTAGCAATTATCTCTACGGTGCTGCTGCCTTTAGCAGAAAGTCCATTGGTGCAGGTGTTGGCGTTGGCGTTGAGTGCGACCTTGTTGGCCGCGGCTTATATGGGTCTTTATGCCACTGTGGAACGAGGGAAGCCGGGATTCCGCCGCTCCCGTTTGTGGCTTGATGCACTTGCCTATGGTTCCGCGCTGATTCTTTTTCTCTTTGTCTATCAGACGCGTACACGTAGTTTGCTTTCAGGTACGTTGGTAGCGGTGACTGCCATGCTTTTGGCGGCTGAAATTCTGCGCACTGCAACCTATCGCTCTAGTGCGGCGTTGACCTATGGCGGGATCGTGGGGCTGATCCTGGGGCAAGTGACTTGGGCGTTGAATTATTGGGTGCTGCCCGGTCTAACGGGTGGGTTGCTGTTGCTGTTGATCTTCTATTTGCTGGTGGGTATTGCACAACAAGGTTTGCAGGGGCGTTTAACCTCGCGGGTTGTGTGGGAGTTTCTCATTTTCGGGTTGATGGCGCTGGCGCTGATTGCGCTGGTTGGCCCAGGCTTTGGGTTTGCTTCCGCGCCTTAGCTTTTTACAGGTGTGAATCCAAGTGCTACTATCGCAATTCCTTCTCTAGAGAGAAAAAATATGAAGAAAGAAATTTCTGAATATACTGATAACTCAGAAATAGGAGAGCTAGAGATTATTGAAGACTTCTTACCTTCGCCGGAGCGGCTTGCGAAAGCAGATCAAGTTGTGAAAGTTACCATTGGTCTTAGCCAAGAGAGCGTTGACTTTTTTTAAGAGACAGGCCAAGCAGCACAACACCTCCTATGAGCGCATAATTCGGCTGCTGCTTGATGAGTACGCACAACGCCACCAGTAAACCTTCTACTATTGTCTGTTTGCACCAGAACTTTGTAACAAATTGTTATCCAGGAGTTACATGTTCTGGAATTTTGTTGCAATATAATTGCGTACAGTAAGGAATCTCATGGCAAGGTGTCTATTTAGTTTTGTTGGAGGCGTGGTTGGACGCTGGCAGGTTACACACATGGAAACGGTTATTGGAACCCCACTAGAACAGATCATCCGTGTTGACATTCTTGAAGAGGATGCAAATCCTTCTCAAGAAGGGGCAGCATGGGTGCTGCGCGGCGTGACCAGTTACGAGCGATATGTGAACAAAGATGAGAAGCAGTCGCTTACCGCGATTCAACCTGTGCTAGACCAACCTCAAGCGACCTGCGCTGCCCTGATCCCAATTAAAAAATCAGCCATCTGGTGGGGACTTCCACAAGATGAGCGTCGCGCGATTTTTGAAGAGCGTTCACATCACATTCAAATCGGGTTGCAGTACCTTCCCGCCGTCGCACGCCGTCTACATCACTGCCATGACCTGGGCGAACCCTTCGACTTTCTAACTTGGTTTGAATATGCACCCGAGGATGCCGAGGCTTTTGAGCAGCTTACTCGCAAACTGCGCGAGTCCGAAGAATGGCAATATGTGGATCGAGAAATTGATATACGTCTGATCCGTGGCTAGTGCATTGCAGGAAATGGTTGAAGGAACGCGAACCATTCTTAATCGCTATTTGTCTGATGTTGATAGGTACGCAAAGTGTCATGCAATAATTTCACATTGCCGCGCCAAAGCGCTTGCTGCTGGGGGTCTTGCATCAACTGCGTGATGGTGTCAGTGAGCATGGCGTTGACCGGCGTTGGCACGCCTACGGCTTTTCCTCGCGCGACTACGGCTCCATTGAGCCAATTGATTTCGCTTTTGCGTTTGCCCTGGTGCAGGTCGATATGCAGGCTGGGCATTTTGTCGCCGCGCGCGCCGCTGACCTGTCGGCGTAAGATGCCACGTAAGAGGCTGTTGGGCGCAGAGCGAATGAGAGGAGCCAACCAGCCAAGGGGATAGCTGCCCAGGTTTACGGGGGGGATGTGGGCTGCTGCCATCACGGCAAGGGTTTCACGCCATGCCGCAATTTCCAGATCGACCACTTGATGATCGGCAAAGAGCTGTGAAGGGGGGCGGTCGAGAATAGCGCTGGTGGCATTGCCCATTATATTCATCAGCAGCTTTGTCCACTT
>JBBQIG010000559.1:0-4000 GCA_038324715.1 Anaerolineae bacterium
TGGCTCCTCTTGAATGACCGTGCGTTTTGCGAGGCGCAAACCAAGAGTCCCCACATAAAAGTCAAGATTACGCTGAATATCACCTGTAATGGCTGTAATGTGATGGATGCCTTTTACTTTCATGTGTTACTGCTTTCCCCATTCAAGCGTCTACTTATTTAAGTTCATCTGATTAGATATCAAATACTTATATGTCTAATTATTTGATATGAGGATAATATCATGCTATACTCAACTTGTCAATAGTCAGCTTCAGGAATGTGAATCGGAATATAAATCAATGCTATGAGCACAAAATATCGAGGTACGGAAGATGAAGTGCGCGTGCTTGATGCTTATATTAAGCTCACGCGCGCCGCAGAAAGTGTGATGGAGCGCACCAATCGACATTTGAATGCGTGCGATTTAACTGTGAGCCAGTTTGGCGTGTTGGAAGCACTCTATCATTTGGGTATTCTGACGCAGGTGGAGTTGGCACACAAACTTCTCAAGAGTACAGCCAATGTCACGACCGTGCTGCAAAATCTTGAGAAAAGGAAACTGATCTCGCGTGAGCGCGATCCAAAGGATCAACGATATGTGCGCGTCTCAATTACCGGCAGTGGGCGTGCATTGATTGAGCGTATTCTACCGGCACATGTGGCGGGAATTGTTGCAGACATGAGCATCCTAAGCCCTGAGGAGCAGGAGACGTTGGCAACGCTCTGTCGCAAGCTCGGTCGGCGTATGCAAGGGTAATGTACTTTCTCTGCATCGCACGCTGAGAGCAAAGGTGAATTGAGATGCGCTTAAAGAAAGCCGGAGCTATAGCAGGGGGGACAAGAGGCGTGCCAGTGAATCGCGAAAACGCAACCAGCCCGGTCTGGCGCGATACTCTTCAAGATCAAAAGCAACGCAACCCTCGAGATCAACTTCAAAGGCAGCTTCCAATTCTTGGGTCTTTTCTGCATCATAGAGGATGACATTCATCTCGTAGTTGATGGTAAAGCTACGAATATCCATGTTCGCCGTGCCAATGCTGCATACTGTCGAATCAATGCTGATGGTCTTTTGATGAAGATAGGCAGGCTGGTAGAGGTAGATCTTGGCTTTGGCTTCTGCCATTTCAACAAAGTAGGTGTTGGCAGCCCAGTTGGCGATGGGCGCGGCAGTATCACGCGGCGCAAACATCATCTTGACCTCCACGCCCGACAAAGCCGCCACCCGGATTGCTTCGGCAATCGAAGAATTGGGGATGAAAAAGGGCGACTGGATATAGACATGTTTCTGGGCAGAAAGAATCATCAGAAAGTACTGCTGTTGAATGGCGTGCCATTGACTATCGGGGCCTGAGAGAACGATCTGGATTGGAATCGGCTTCTCTGGCAGTTGCTCATGCGCTGGGAAATAACGCAGGTCAATCAGCCTCTCTTTGGTGGTGTTGTACCAACTTGTGGCGAAGATTCCCTGCAGAATCGCAACCGTGTCACCTGTTATCCGCAGGTGAGTATCACGCCAAGCTGTGTAGGGCTTTGCGCCATTAAGGTGTTCCTCACCCATATTCAGCCCGCCTGTATAGCCAATTTTGCCATCGATCACGGCAATCTTGCGGTGGTTGCGATAATTGACCGTGTGCAGTTGCAACAAGCCCAGGAAGTTGAGGTAGGGATAGATTTTGACCCCACCGCGGCGCAGTCGGTTGAGGTAGCGTCGATTTCTCCAAAGCAGGAAGTGAGAACCGGCGGCATCAAAGAGAATACGTACTTCAACACCTTCTTTAACTTTGCGAATAAGCAAGTCGCCAAACTGTTGCATATACTGATCGGCTTGCCAGATGAAATACTCCATGTGAATGGAATCCTTGGCGGCTTCAATATCAGCTTCCAGTAGTGGATACTTGACCTTAGCGTCCTGCAAAATATCGACCTGATGGCCTGCCGAGAGGATGGAAAGACCAGTACTTCGCCCCATCTCAACGATACGGCGCTGGGCAACTCTGCGATTGGTGTCGTTGAGTATGTTCGCTGTTAGCGTACTCTGGCGAGAAATAATAGGCTGGAGCCGTTCCAACAGCTCTTGGTCGGCATGTTGGGTAATGCGCTGGAAGTGGTGACCAGCCCTAAAGAGTTCAACACGCCGCCCAAGAAAAATATAGAGCAGCACGCCCACAACGGGCAACGCCAGAAACGAAAGAATCCATGCCAGCGTCACCGATGGTGGGCGGTTTTCAGAGATAATGAAGACCGCGGAGACCACCATATAGAGGAGGTAGACAATCCATAAGAGCGTGCTTATGTTGAATTCGCTGAGATCAAATCCAAAAAAATCAGGTGGCATAAACCGGCTGTTTTCGACTCTGACGAAACATGTGTGAAACAAAATTGTTCATTATGGAAGGCAATCCAAACAATTAGAAACGCATTGCTGCTGCTTCTCGTTCCATTTGAGCATAGAGCCGCTCGACATCCTCGCGGCGGCAGAGTAATGTGCCGGGGGTCATCACCGCGGCGGAGCCTGCCGCCACACCAAAGCGCACAGCTTGCACAAGGGGCAACCCGCGCGCAAGGCCAAGGGTAATGCCAGCGACTGTGCTGTCACCTGCGCCGATTTTGCTGCGGATGGGTACGGTTGGCGCGCGCATGAAAGTTGCGTGCTCTCCAGTAACTAAGAGAACACCGGCTGCCCCCAACGAGACAAGCAAAATTTCTATCTCACACTGTGATAATAGCTCGTTTGCTGCGCCCAAGATGTCCTCATCATCCAGTAGCTCATGGCCCACTAAGGTGGCTAATTCGCCCAGGTTGGGCTTAATTAGGTAGACTGGCGTGCACTGCTCCACCAGGAATTGCAGGGTCGATCCCGACGTATCCACAATCAGCCGCGATGACCAACTGGCAATGCGTTCTGCTAACTGAACATAGAAATCTTCGGGCACACCTGGGGGCAAGCTGCCAGAGGCAACAAGATAGTCGGGGCGCGGGTTCAAGTTTTCTACCAGATCAAGTACGCCTTGCCATTCTGGGTTGCTGAGCGGAGGCCCAGGGAGGTTGAAACGGTATTGACGAGTGGTGGTTTCTTCCAGCACAGTAAAGCTCTCGCGAGTCTCTGCGCCAATGGGGATTCGATGTTCTTGCAAGCTGTCGGCCTGGAGCAGCTCTTCTAGCACTTCTCCATTCTTGCCCCCTGCGGCGTATAGCAACAATGAATCGCCTCCCATATTGTGAATGGCGCGTGAAACATTGATGCCACCGCCACCTGGATCAATGCGTAGCGGCTCACAACGCAACTTATCTTCGGGCATTACGTGATGAGTCCGGGTGCTTTTATCAAGCGCCGGGTTCATCGTGAGTGTAACAATATGTGGATTCGTTTGCATGACGGCAATTGTCTCCTCTTAAATTTCTTGCAAAACCTCTCGCAAATCAACGACTTCAAGATGCTTCTGCAAGAGGTTAATCTTAAACCTAGAGCAAGTTCATGGTACTGCTTACTTTTTGACGTTGCGGTGGAATAGTAGCTTTTCTAGCTCCACGCCTAACAACATGAGGATGCCTGTACCGATACAAATGAGCATTTCCGTTGAAGTCAGGGGTCTAGTCTCAAAGATTCCCTGTAGGAAGGGCAGGTAGGTGACGGCAATTTGCAGTACAACCGTTAGCAACACTGCTCCAATTAATGCCGGATTGCGGCGAATGCCAAAGCGGAAGAATGATTCACTGTCCGAGCGCAGCGATAACACAGCAGCCATTTGACCAAAGGTTAGCGTGGTAAAGATCATTGTCTGCCAGTCGGGATTGTCATTGCTCCAGGCCCAATAGCCGACAGCCGCCGATAGGATTGCCAGAAATGTGCCGCTAATACCTATCTGCCAGGCCATGCCGCGGCCTAGGATGCTTTCGGTTGGAGAGCGAGGGGGTTGGCGCATGATATTGCTTTCCGCTGGCTCTATGCCCAACGCCAAGGCGGGCAATCCATCGGTGAGCAAGTTGATCCAGAGAATTTGCAGTGGCAGCAGCGCCAG
>JBBQIG010000560.1:0-4000 GCA_038324715.1 Anaerolineae bacterium
ACCGGCGCTATGAAATCTACTATCGACGCGTGGAGGTGGTGGGGCATGCGCGAGTTGTGCGCGTGGCAGTGGAGGGTGAAGATGGTCTGATGCCGATTGCGCGCGTGGTGGAACTCTATGTAGACCCTGACTGGCGACACAAGGACATTGGCAAGTGGTTGTTGCGCCGCATCATCAATGATGCCACCCATCAGGGTGATGTGCAGATGATTGTCCACCTTAACCAACAGCACCATGCTGCGCTCAACTTGCTGGTTCAGCAAGGCTTCCACGAAATGAACTTCCGCGGCTATACGCTAGAGATGGAGTTGAGGGAGTAGCAAAACCTAGCTCGTTTCGAGTTGCTCTGGCTATTTCTGGCTAAGCAATCGAATAACTACAGAGGCAGTTGCAGGACTAGACATTCAAAGGCAGTAGAGGGTTAAGCCTTGGATATTTGGAACTTGCAACTGCCTTTTGCATTTTGTCTACAGGCCGAATTTTTGCGAGAAAATAGAGGATATTTTTGTTTACATAACTTGTAATTTATGTAAACAAATGGTATAATAACAGCGTGATCGTCTTCGAGCGAGTGTGGATAGATTGCTGATGAATGAGGATAAAAAATGAGTAAGAAATACGAAAAGTCACCTGTAGTATCGGCTCGTGTCACCAACAAGGATGCTGCTCATTTAGATGAGATTGCAGCCGTCACGAACATGACGAGAAGCCAAGTCATTCGAGAGTTAATCTCCAAAGCTTCTCTTCAAATTAACCCGGTAACGCTAAACGTTAATTAAAAAGTGTAGCAGTTACCCGCCTGTGATCGGGTAACGGTCCAAATAAATCGACTTGGGGAGGGGCGAATCGCTTCTCCCTTTTCTTTTGGTCATCGTCACTTCCTCCTGATGTTGCCTTACTCGTTAAATGCACGTGTAGACGTATAATTAGCTCTGGTTAGGTTGAAGATCGGTGGCGGTAGTGGATGGCTATAATTGACGCCACAGTCTCTACGGTTTATGCTGCGGGCGATAAAACGCTAAAGATTGAGCAAGTTAACCCTTGATTTGTTTTAATGGTACTCTTCATGTCTGCAACTCCCTCACTGTCCCCGCAAGTATCACCCCAGCAGCCAGGACACATTCTCTTTATTACGGGCGAATATCCACCGATGTCGGGTGGTGTGGGCGCGTATACTGCTGAATTGGGCGCGGCATTGGCGCATCGGGGTTGGCGCGTGAGTGTGTTGACCAGCGGGGCGGCGCAACCTGTTTCGTCTTCGTCAGATTCTTCATCAAATTCTGTGCCAAGCTCTGCACCTATTTCTGTTTACCCAATCCTAGACCGCTGGGGCTGGAATATTTTGGGGGATGCGTTGCAGTGGGCCAAAGTGACAGGGGCCGATTGGGTGCATGTGCAATATCAGATCTCTGCTTTTCAGATGCATCCAGCCATACTTCTGGCTCCCGATTGGTGGCACCGGCAAGGAGTGCGAGTGGCTTGGACTTACCACGACATTTTGGTGCCTTACCTCTTTCCAAAGGCAGGGACGCGTTTGCGACGATGGGTGACAGATCGCCCCGCAGCCGTGTCTGACTTGACCATTGCCACCAATGCTGGTGATGCGCAACACCTACGTCCCCTGGCGCGCAATCTTGCCACGATTCCCATCGGCAGCAATATTCGGGCAATTGGTTTTACGGATGAGGAGTGCCACGCTCGTCGCTTCCAACGAGGGTACGCTCAGGATGATGTGGTGGTGGGCTATTTTGGCTTTCTCAACCGCAGCAAGGGCGCAATGGTGCTGGTGGAGACACTGGCGCGGCTGCTGCCAGATTTGCCCACGCTGCGCCTGTTGATGATTGGGGAGCAGGTGGGGGCTAGCGATTCCAGTAACCAGGTCTATTTACAAGAAGTCAAAGCGGCGCTGGATGCCCACGGGTTGACTGATCGGGTAATTTGGACAGGATACCAGCCTGACGCAGAGGTTAGCGCCGATCTCGTAGCCTGTGATCTCCTCTTTATGCCCTATCTGGATGGGGCAAGTTTGCGTCGAGGGACGCTGATGGCAGGGCTGGCGCATGGCTGTGCCATTGTCACCACAACACCCAGCGTTCCCATTCCCGAATTGGTGGATGGCCGCGATTTGCTTTATGTGCCGCCGGGGGATGCGGTGGCTTCCGCTGTTGCCCTTCTGGAGTTGGTGCGACAGCCAGCGTTGATGATCAAGTTGCGAGAGAATGCGCGCGCCGCCAGTGCTGCGTTCACTTGGGAAGGAATTGCGGAGGCCCATGAACGGCTCTATCTGGCGAGCTGAACGGCTGGCGCTGGTGGCGCTGCTGGTGGGCATGGCGTTGATGCTGGCGCTTTATAGCCGCTTGTTGCCCCCTTTGGAAGGCTTTGACGCCGACGCGCATTATCTAGCGGCGGTGCATTTGCGTGCCACCGGGCAACTACCCCTGCTGGAACGCGAGATGGTTGACATCGCCTATGAACTGGTTGTGCAGCCGCTGCTCTATCACGGGTTGGCGGCTTTGGCGGTCTCGCCTTGGCCTGCCGAGCCAACACGTGAACTCGCTGTGGCAAGTGTCAACCCCTACTTTGACAAGAGCATGAGCCTGCGCCAAATGTTGGTGCTGCCTCCAGCAGATCCCATCGCCGGCCCTACGGCTGCGATCCCGATTTACATGGCGGCTGTGGTCTCCATGCTGGGCGGGCTGCTCACCGTTTATGGTACATGGCGATTGGCGCGTGCCTTGGTTCCCCAACAATGGAGCTTTGCCCTGGCTGCTGCCGCCATTGTAGGCTTTAACCCTACCTTCTTATTTCTCTCTGTGGTCGTGACCAACGACACCTGGGCAGCAGGGACGATTGTCCTTTGTGTGGCACTGGCGGCGGAGGCTGCGCTTTCCACTGCATTGCCGCCTAATCAAGCCTCACGCCGCTGGTTATGGGCGGGCATGTGGGGTGGGTTGGCGACCTTGAGCAAGTATAGTGGCTTTCTGGCAGGGTTGCCCGCGGCAATCTTGTGGCTTGTCTACCTGCGCCGCCACGGTTGGGCGGCGGCAGGCAAGGCATTGCTCTTTGCGTTGGGTGGGGGCCTCGTGGTGGCAGGATGGTGGTTTGCGCGCATGATCTGGCTTTATGGCGAAGCCATTCCCCTCACGCGCATTGGTGAAGTGTTGGGCGGTTTCACACGCAATCCAGTGCTGAGTTGGGATGCCACATTTGACTTTGCCCCCTGGCTTATCTGGTCCTATTGGGGCGTTTTTGTTGCGGTAATTGCCCCGGCGGCTTTCTTTAGCGTGGTACGCTGGCTGATGATCGGTGGCTTCGTGGGGCTGATTCCGGCCTTTTTCCGCCGCGACCAGGCAACTTATGCGGCGAAATGGTGGACGCTGCTTTTGGTGTTGCTTTGGGCGATGAGCGCGGCGGCGGCAGTTTTATATTGGACGCGCACGATGGCGTATGGGGAGCAAGGGCGACTCGGTCATATTGGCGCACCTGCTTTGGCGCTGCTGCTGGTGATTGGCTGGCAGAGCTTCGCGCCTGTGCGCTGGCGACCTCTAATCCACGGCGCGTTGACGCTGCTAATGGTGGCGTTGGCTCTGTGGCAGACGCAGACATTGGTGCGCGGCTTTGGCTTGCCTGCACCCCTTGCCGACCCGCAACCACAACGGTTGGTGACTGCGACCTTCGGCCGTGGACCTGTATTGGTGGGGGCAGATTTCCCCAACGGAGCCGTGATTGCGCCCGGGGAGCCGATGCCGCTGACGCTTTATTGGAGAACCCCTGAAATTATCCCTGAGCATTTGACGCTTTTTGTGCATTTGGCGGATGCCAACAACAGATTGCTCTATCAATTTGATGGTGTGGCGGATGGAGGGCGACATCCTACGCGCCAATGGCTGCCGGGTGATACCTTTGCCGATTTGCATAGGATTACCGTTCCTGATGATGCAACGCCGGGGTTGGCGACCTTGAGCGTGGGCTTTTACCCGCTGGAAGAGATTACCCAACG
>JBBQIG010000561.1:0-3953 GCA_038324715.1 Anaerolineae bacterium
ATGGTGGGCATTCGTTTACCCAAGTACCCGGGGCACCCGCGCAGGTGAACGCGCTGGCAGCATCCCCAGGCGGCTGGCTGCTCAGTGATGCGGATCAGGTCTGGCAATCGGCAGATGGACTGACCTGGCAGCCACTTGTGAACCGTGGCGCGCTGGTCTTGTTGAGCAGCGGCAATGAGACGTGGATGGGAACTGACCAAGAGGTTATCCCGGTGGATGTCCCGATGGCAGCGTTGTCGCCAGAAGCGGCAACTGCCTAATGTTGAGCATTGTGCTGGATCAGCCAGGCAACTTCCGCATGGCTGAATCCGCTGAACCGCCAGCGCCGGGGCCGGATGAAGTGTTGGTGCGCGTTGGGCGTGTGGGGATCTGTGGGACAGATCTTCACGCGTTTCGTGGTCGCCAACCCTTTTTCTCCTACCCACGTATTTTGGGTCATGAACTTGGGGTTGAAGTTGTTGCATTGGGGCCAGAGAGAAGCGCTAGTGGGCTTGCTGTGGGCGATCATTGCGCGGTTGAGCCTTACTTGAATTGTGGAAGCTGTATTGCCTGTCGCCGCGGGCGCACCAATTGTTGCGAACGGCTGCAAGTGTTGGGGGTGCATTGTGACGGCGGGATGGTGCAGTGGTTGGTTGTGCCAGCGCATAAGCTGCATAAATCCAACTTGCCGCTGGATCATCTGGCGTTGGTGGAGATGCTTTGCATTGGTGCCCACGCCGTGAGCCGTGCCCACTTGACGCCGGATGAGCAGGTGCTGGTGGTCGGTGCAGGGCCGATTGGGCTGGCAACAGCGCAATTTGCAAAACTGAGTGGGGCCAATGTTGCGGTCATGGAGATTAGCCCCAAGCGGCGCGCGTTCTGCCATGAAAATCTAGGCATTACCACCTTGATCGATCCCCAGGATGATGCTGTCGCTGCAATCCGCAGCGCAATGGATGGCGAACTGCCCACAGTGGTCTTTGATGCCACAGGCAATGCAAGTTCAATGGCTGCTGCCTTCCGCTATGTGGCAAATTCGGGCAAGCTGATCTTTGTGGGGTTGGTGCAGGGTGAACTCACCTTCCATGATCCTGAGTTCCACCGTCGAGAAATGACCCTGTTTGCCTCACGCAATGCAACCGGGGCAGACTTCAAGAACGTGATTGCTGCGCTTGAGTCGGGCAGTGTCAACATCGCGCCGTGGATTACACATCGCGCCGTGCCAGATACCTTTATCCACGATTTCCCCTCTTGGCTTGAACCAGAGAATGGGGTTGTCAAAGCTATGTTGGAGCTATAACGCATGAGCAATGAATACGCCCCAGAACGTCTCTTTTCACTAGCGGGCAAAGTGGCGGTTGTTACGGGTGGCACAGGTGTATTGGGTGGGGCAATGGCACGTGGTTTGGCTGCGGCAGGCGCAAAGGTGGCAATCTTGGGACGTCGTGCTGAGCGTGCTGCCGAAGTGGCGGAGTCGATTCGCGCCGATGGTGGTGAAGCCATGCCACTGCCCGCCGATGTGCTCAATAAAGAAGAGCTAGAGCAAGCGCATGGCGCACTCCTGAAACAGTGGGGAACGGTTGATATTTTGATCAACGCTGCCGGTGGCACGGTGGCAGAAGCAATTGTCGTTGGCGATCGCACCTTTTTCGACCTGACGCAAGCCGCGTTCGACGAAGTGGTTGCGCTCAACCTAACTGGAACATTGTTGCCGAGTCAAGTCTTTGGCAAAACGATGTCGGAGCGCAAGGTGGGATCGATTATCAACATCTCGTCCATGTCAGCCCAACGTCCGTTGACACGGGTAATTGGTTACAATGCTGCTAAGGCCGCGATTGATAATTATACCAAGTGGCTGGCAGTCGAATTAGCCCACAAATATGGCCCGGGTGTGCGTGTGAATGCGATTGCGCCTGGTTTCTTTTTGGGTGATCAGAATCGCGCGTTGTTGATTAACTCGGACAAGAGTTACACAGCCCGCGGTCAATCGATTGTTGACCATACACCGATGGGGCGTTTTGGCGAGCCGGAAGAGTTGATTGGCGCGACCATTTGGCTGTGCAGTGAAGGTGCTCGCTTTGTAACAGGCATTGTTGTGCCAGTGGATGGTGGTTTTATGGCTTTTGGAGGCGTCTAATATGCAACAGGTCGCTACTTGGCCCAGCGCTGGCAGTGCGCCAGTGCCGCCGGCTGCATTTCATATCATGATGAAGCCGCGTGGAGCGATCTGCAATTTAGATTGCAAGTATTGCTATTTTCTCTCTAAAGAAATGATGTATCCAGGCAGCCGCTTTCGTATGGCGGATGATCTGTTGGAGGAATACACAAAGCAGTACATTTCTTCCCAACAAGTGCCTGTCGTTACCTTTGCTTGGCAAGGGGGCGAACCGACGCTGATGGGGCTTGAGTTCTTCAAGCGTGCCGTGGCATTGCAGCAGAAGCACAAGCGTCCAGGGATGAAGATCTACAACGCGTTCCAGACCAATGGGGTGCTGGTGGACGACGAGTGGTGTCGCTTCTTCCGTGAACATGATTTTCTGATTGGGTTGAGCATGGATGGCCCACCGGAACTCCACGACTATTATCGTGTGGACAAAGGGGGGAATCCAACGCACCATAAGGTATTGGCGGCAGCGCGGCTGTTGCAGAAATACCGTGTCGAATTCAACATCCTCACGACTGTCCATGCCGCAAATGTCACGCGTCCCCTTGAGGTCTATCACTATCTTCGTGATGTGGTGGGCACGCAGTACATGCAGTTTATCCCCATCGTTGAGTTAGAGAACGAGAGTGGCTTTCAAGAAGGCGAGGAGGTCACCGAACGTTCGTTGACGGGGGCGCAGTATGGCAACTTCTTGTCGACGATTTTTGATGAGTGGGTGCGGCGTGATGTGGGGCGGGTTTTTGTGCAGATTTTTGATGTGGCGCTGGCCGCGTGGTCTGGTCAGCATCCTGGGCTTTGTATCTTTGAGGAGACCTGCGGCACGGCGCTGGCTATGGAGCATAATGGTGATGTCTTCTCGTGTGATCACTATGTAGAGCCTGCCTATCGTCTGGGCAATATCCAAGAGATTCCGTTGTTGGAGATGGTCGGCTCTGAGTTTCAGCGGCAGTTTGGCTTGCATAAGCGTGATTCGCTGCCGCAGATGTGCCGTGATTGTGATGTGCGTTTTGTCTGCAATGGCGGCTGTCCCAAAGATCGCATCTTGCACACGCCCGCGGGTGAGCCTGGGTTGAATTACCTGTGCGATGGCTTCATGCATTTCTTCAAGCACATTGACCGTCCCATGCGAGTTATGGCGGGCGAACTCAACGCCAAGCGCCCACCTGCTAATATCATGCGGTTTCTGGCTGAAGAGGAGGCAACGCTGCAACGACGCTTTGCCACAGCCCAACGCAATGATCCCTGTCCATGTGGCAGCGGGCGCAAATTTAAGCAGTGTCATGCGCGCACGCTTCCGGTGGGGCAGCAAGCCGCGTCTCTGCATTAAGTTTCTATGCTACCCAATTATATTCCAGTTACATTCTCTTTACATCCTGAATGTGCATACTCATAGGAAGCAACGTATGAAGGTTATCCAGGTCGGTCTGGGGGGCATGGGCAATGCTTGGCTGAATGCAGTCACAGCGTCACCGCATGTGGAGTATGCCGGGTTTGTGGAAGTCAATGCAGCGATTGCCGCCACGCAATTGGAGAAATATGCGCTGGATGGCAGCAAGGTTTTTTCAAGCCTCGCGCAAGCATTTGAATCGGTGCAGGCAGATGGGGTGATCAATGTGACGCCGCCGCAGTTCCACCGCGAGGTATCGCTGGCAGCCTTGAACGCGGGTCTACCTGTGCTGTCGGAGAAGCCATTGGCAGATACGTTGGCTGCGGCTCAGGATATTGTCGATGCTTCCAACCGCACCGGGGTGCTGCACATGGTGACGCAAAATTATCGTTATCATGCGCCGACGCAGACGCTTTACCAGAC
>JBBQIG010000562.1:0-3935 GCA_038324715.1 Anaerolineae bacterium
GAATAGCTGGGATCGCGAAAGCGTACTCAAAGAGCAGGTGGAGCGCGTCGTGCGCCTGCGTGAATTGGGCTATCGTGCCTTTAAGATCGAGCCAATGCAGCAAGCCCCTGCCACTATCATCGAACTGACGCGCCGCACACGTGAGGCCATTGGCGCGGAGGCAATGCTCTGTGTCGATGTGGGCTACTTGTGGAATGACGTGGGCACAGCCGTGCGCGTGATCAACGCATTGGCAGAGTTTGACATTGCCTTTTTTGAAACGCCCCTGCCTGTGGATGCGGTCGCTGCCTATGCCAGCCTCGCCAGCCAAACGAGCGTGCCAATTGCGATGGGTGAACATACGACTACGCGTTGGGAGTTTCTGCAAATGATGGATCAAGGAGGCATTGGCGTGGTGCAGCCCTATATGACCACCTGTGGCGGCTTGACCGAAGCCAAGCGCATTGTAGAGCTAGCCCAACCACGCGGCGTTCTGGTCTGCCCAGGCGACTGGTCTACCAGTCTGTTAGGCATGGCAAGCATCCACCTTGCCGCCTATTCGCCCATCACACCCTTTTACGAATCAGCACCCGCCGAAGTCTACTGGTCGCCCTTGCGCAAAGAACTTCAGGCACTCGCCGTCCCGGTGGTCAACGGCGCAGTACGCTTTCCCACCACACCCGGCATTGGCATCGAACTGCCAGCGGATCTCATCACCCATTTCTTACTTGCGCCCGGTCATGGCTGGAAATATCACGATCTGCAATCGTAGTTTGCGTTGAAATGAATTCCGGCATGAGTGTCAGTATGGACATCCACATGAACTTCAGAGTTGATTTTTTCGTTGTTTTGGTACATTGTTGCCACAGTTAAAATCTGCATTTGCGTCTACTGCTTGCTCTCAAACAGATGACCCAGAGTATCAGGAGCAGGACACTCCAGAGAAGTGACAGACGCCCAACCCCCAAGCACCCAACCAGGAATGAGGAGAATTATTCCCATGCACAAGCAGATTCGCCAAGAACAGAGGCATTGGTGGCGCAGCGCGGTCACATTGATGATTGTTGCGGTTGCCTTCACTTTGCCACACGCTGCCAGCGCACAGACACCCAGTAATCCGCTTTTCAATGGCAGTTTTGAGCAGGGGTTTGTAGTGAGGCAAGGTTGCGCCACAGGAATCCAGGATCTAGAGAGCAGTGTGGGTGCAGGATGGCAGTGCTTTACCAATAGGGGAGCCGCAAACTATGGCTTTTATGCTGATACCTGGGCACCCGTGGTTGCAAATGGGAGCTATAGCCAACTCATCGAGATCAATACCTGGGGCATTGACGTAGGTGCCAGCAATGACCGCTATGCAGGCATCTACCAGACGATTTCGGTTGTGCCAGGGGCAGCGTATAGGCTCAATCTGAGCGGCATGATCCGTACCACCAGTCCGGAAAACATAGACAATCCAGAGGATTTAGAGGATCTCCCTATCGATCCCTGGCGCTATCGTGTACAGGTGGGCTTTCTGGAAGGAGCCGGTAATACGAATTGGCGCAATGTGACGAACTGGACTGACACGGGTTGGGACACCTATTACAACCGCATCGTGCCCAATTCCTTTAGCAACTTTGAGGCGATCCTAAATCCCACCACGGGTACGGATACAATGACCCTCTTCATCCGTGTCTGGAAGAAATGGGGTCTGAGCAACGAGGAATTAGACGTAAATCTAGATTCGATCTCCCTAGAGAATATAGGCAGACTAGAACCAGCACCAACATGGCGCACACCTCGCGACTAACAGGCAACGCTAGCTGGCACCTGCGCGTGGCACGGTGGAGGCTAACGAACGATTCGAAGCAGCAGGCATTACGCTCACGACAACGCAGGACAAAAAAGCCCGCTCACGCGGGCTGATACCCTACGCCTCGCCATTGACGATTAGCTCAAAAAACTCGCCGGTCTCGGTGTTGTATTTCACGTTAAAAAAGCAATCGCCGCCATCCATGACAAAGACCAACTCCTCTTGCCACTTCGTGGCATCTGCATCACAGAAGAAATTGGTATAGATCACGCGCTCGCCCTCTTCGACCAAGCCCATATACTGGCGCTTATACTCAGGCACACGCTCCCAAATTGGAGGAGAGGGGCGGAAGTGGCGATCTTCAGCCGTTTGCAAAAAGGGGATTAAGTCAGCCTCCAACGCCGCAACATCTACAGCAGTTGGCGTCCAGAACTCATCGGTCTGCGTGTTCATTTCTCTCCAGTATTCCGCACTCTGTTCTGCCGGAAAGATGACGCTGTTGGCGTTGCTCTGAGCCGGTGGGGGTGGTGTGATGGTTAGGTTACACGCGGACGTGCTAAGAAGTAGTCCACACAGACAAAGTATCCTCAATAACTTCGATGCCATAATTTCCTAAGGCCCCTCTAAAGTGCACAATAGTAATCCCTACAACAAGAGAATCCCTGTATGATTCGCAGCCACACGCAGCGCGTTATCTAATGTTGCCAGTGGCACATTTTCTCGCAATGCTAAACTCAAATACGAAGCATCATAAACCGTTAAGCCATGAGTACGAGCAAGAGATAATACTTCTTGAAAAATAATACGTGGAGGAAGTGACACCACTTGGATAGGAAGCTGAAGCAAAGATACCAGAAACACATCTACATCTGGGGCAGATATCCGCCCACGTCGTTCTGCCGTGCGGAGACCATTCGCGACCTCTGAAGGCCAGATCGGAGGAACAACACAGATTGCCCCTGCTAGTAGGGCCGTTTGTATACCATCGGTAAAAGCAGTGCTTTCATCTTCGAAACACCAAGTTAGAGCCAATGACGCATCCAACACAAAATTAGGCATTAGGAGCGACGGCCTTCGTCAATGAGTTCCTTGGTCGTTAAATCGTCGCCGAGTCTCTTGCCTACACGCAACTGTCGGAGTTGCTCAACAGCTTCAGCAACTTTCTTTTGAGAAGGTTTTCGCCCGTTAATCCACTGATGGCTATCAGTAACTATCGCCTCTACTGCGGCATCGGTAGCAAGTTCGTCCAAAAAATGCGAAATCCACTGCTCTTGTTGTGCTTCAGGCAGAGTGGCTAACTTGCGTTCTAATTCCTGCAATCGCTGTGCCATTAGTTTTCCTCCTCTTGTTCATAGTAGATACACAATACAATTATAACGCAGCATGCTATCTTTTTGATGCAGGAATTTCATAAAAGTGTGGCGGCAGATTTATTCCGCTACCCGCAATAACGCGTGCATCGTAAAGCTCATATAATGCACCATGCCCGACGCATCGCGCACAAAGGCAAGTTGCGTCACGGGCTCGGCTTCGTTGGGGACGTAGAGATCAAAGAGATCGGTTCCGATTGGACGCAATTCAAAAGTGACACCAGGCAAACTTGCAGTCAATCGCCCCTCTTGCAGTTGCACCACCATCATTTCTGCAGGTTGATCGGGGAGTGCGCTGGACATGAGATAGCTCCCCACATATTCGGTTAGTGTATCAGCATCCAATGTAACTGGAGCGGCAGGTGCGGTGGGCGGGAGATTGCCAAGCAACTCAAAAGCCGCTTGCGTGATTCGGGTGGGTGCATAATTATTGCGATTGGTCAGCACAATCACCGCCAAATCTTGGCTGGGGAGCATCTCTAGCAATGCCGTATAGCCATTGATGGTGCCGTTATGTCCTATGAAGGTCTCACCGGCTTGTGTGCGGATGATCAGCCCCAACCCATAGCCGATGCCCAGCAGCTCCACGCGCACAACGGCACTCTTCATCGCTTGCACCGACGCAGGTTGCAAAACCGCTTGCCCGTCCACCACGCCATCATCAAGCAGGAAGAGGGCTAGGCGTGACAGATCTTCCACGGTCGAGAAGGCAAAGCCCGACGGATACTCAGCGACATTGTCTGGGTCACGCTCTACCGGTGTGGGCGCACCACGCGATGGATAGTAGCCCAACG
>JBBQIG010000563.1:0-3925 GCA_038324715.1 Anaerolineae bacterium
CACCACATGGCTTGCACCCAACGACGTAGCCAGTTCCATGCGTGCCGGAACCATGTCCAAGCCAATCACCGGATAGGCACCCGACAGGCGCGCAAACTGCACGGAAAGCAATCCAATCACACCCAGCCCATGTACCGCCACTGACTCGCCGATCTGAATCTGTGCGCGTCGAATACCATGCAAGGCAATATCACCCAAAATACAAAAGGCCGCCGCTACATCATCCAAAGCATCGGGAATTCGTTCGATCATAAACTGTTGCGGAATGGCTTCATGTGCGTTCGCCAGTGCTGGTGTAATCAGCCAATGGCTGGCATGGTTGGCACCACACAACACCCGCTCGCCCACTTGCCATTCCGTCACATCTTTGCCCACCTTCGCCACACTGCCAATTGCGGTATAGCCTAATCCCGCGCTGGGAAAATTACCCGCAGGCGCACCGCGTCGCTGACGAATGCCGTTGATCTCGCTCCCTGCCGAAACCTGGGTGACATTAATCTTCACCAACACCTGATCCGGCCCAGGCTCAGGGACTTCAAAATCTTCAATTTTGACGCTTCCATCCGCCTGTAGAACTGCGCGCTTGCCGTTCACTTTAGGTTCCTTCTAATTTCCTGCTAGGCAGGCACAGATTGCGACACTGGCGAGGATAGAGGAAGGTCAATGCGAACGTTGCCCTGGTGATGCGACTTGAGCATCGCCAACATAATCTCCAAAGTCTTGCGCGCTTCACGTGCAGGCGAAACCAGAGGCTTGCCACTCTCTAGGCAACTGATTAGCTCTGCCACCGAAGCCAGTTGCTGCGTAAACATATATTCGCCAGTTGCAATATTGGAGTGAGACCATTCGTAGTGGCTGACGCCTCGGGCCAGCGTTAAACCCCGATCTGAAACTTCCAACCGTCCATTGTCAAAGCTCAAATCAAACTGCGATCCGGGCATGAGAACTTTGACGCTGTTGTAATAGCCGCGTACACCATTCGCAAAACGAATGTAGGCCGACGCTGCCGGATCGGAGTTGGGGTCATGTCCTCCATCGCTCTTGTACTCGGTAAAATAATCAAATCCTTCTTCCAACTCGGCAAAGACCCATATAGGATCAGAATCAGCAAAAAAGACAATCATATCAACCATATGCGTGCCATTGCGAAAGAGCATCGAACGTGGACTATACATATTGGCGACCACACTACGCAGTTGTCCAAGATCGCCCTGCCGCGCCAATTCGCGCGCCTTCTGAAAGATAGGAGACCAACGCCGCGTATGCTCAATCGAAAGCAAAACCCCATTTGCCTCCGCCGCCTCAATCATGCGGTCGGCATCTGCGAGCGTCGTAGCAATCGGCTTCTCGCACAAAATTGCCTTAGCCCCACCCTCTGCCGCAGCAACGGTGATATCTGCATGCAGGTGGTCAGGGGTCACGACGCTCACCAAATCAGGTTGCTCTTTGCGCAACATCTCCTGGTAATCTGTGTAGAGCCGTACGTCAGGCCACACATCACTCCAGCGCGTACGAAAGTCTTCAAGTGCCTGCGGGCGAATATCACAGACCGCAGTAATCTCGGTTGCTGGGTGGCGATAGTAGGCAGCGGCGTGGGAACGCGGCATTCCACCAAACAGCGGAGCGTTCTCTGGTTCACCAGGGCGACTGGCCCCAATGTTTGTTAAACCGACAAGTACAGCCTTATAGGTTGGCATGAAAAAGCTACTCTCTATGCAAATAAGCAGATACAAAGAAGCGGATAATAGTATCAGGCATTTACGGGGGCAATCTCAATGCGCCGCCCTGTGCGGCTCGACTCATAAGCCGCATCCACCACACGCGCCACGAGCAATGCATCTTCCCCAGTCGTCCACGGTTCCGTATCAAATTGCGCGCCCTCAATAAAACGACGGATAAAGGCTTCGCCAGCTTTACCCCCATACGCGGGAGATGTGCCGTGTACGTATTGAGTGCTCCACTGTGGCGCACCAGCCCAATCGGGATGAGCGCTCTCCACATTTATAGAGGAAGGTGCACCCGGTGAACTCCAATGCACCCGCCCAAGATGCCCATTGATGCCGATATAGGTGTCGTACCCGGCTGAATTGTGATAGCCGCCACCACTCAGCGAGAGAATATAACCGACATGCAGCGACGCCACAGCCCCCGACTTGAGCCGCATCGACAACACTGCCACATCTTCAACGTCAATATTCTCACCACCACGTGTTGCCACCTCGGCTTGCACCGAGACAATTTCGTCCTGCGTCATATAGCGCATCAAATCAATGTAGTGACACCCCAACCAACTCAACATGCCGCCACCCGACAGCTCTTTCTGGAAGAGCCAGTGTTGCGGATTGCGAAAGCGCACGCTGGTGGTAATCATTCGCATCTCCACCGACATTAGCGACCCCAATGCTCCCGTAGCCACCACGCGACGGGCTTCCTGGATTACGGCATTTGCTCGGTTCTGATAACAGACGCCCAACCTTAAACCAGCCTTCTTTGCCGCTTCAACGACCTGAATCGTCTCGCTTGCATTGCGCCCAATCGGCTTTTCAGCCATCACATGCTTGCCTGCTTCCAAACAGCGAATGAAGATGTCGCGCCCCAAGTCATTGCGAACCGCCGCAATCACAAAATAGAGACCAGGCTGGGCCAACAACTCGTTGAGATCGGTGAACGTGCCCACCACCTTATCAGGCAATTCTTTGCTGACGCGCGCCAGAGCTTCGGCGTTGGTATCCCAAAGCAAGATCTTCTTTACTTCGGGCAGTTGCTGGAGCGTGCGTAGATGGGCTAGCGAGTGGGGATGCTCCACCCCTAGCAATGCAGCAGTCACCGGGGTTAGCATTTTAACGTCGGTCACATGGTTGTCCTTATCTAGCGTTTCTAATGGGTTTACGATTTGGGGAATTCAAAACAAGATCAGCTAGTCAGAGAACTGCTCATCTTTGGATCTTTAAAGCACACGAATAAAGCACATGGATGCCGCAGACCCTTGTGGGACTGCGGCGCAACAATTAGTTCCTAATCCATCGTCATCCGCGGGTCAAGTGCATCGCGCAATCCATCACCGATAAAGTTGATTGCAAGCACACAGAGGCTGATCATCAGCCCGGGTGGAATCCACAACCAGAGGAAGGATTCAATAATTTGGATCGATTGAGCTTCATTGAGCATATTGCCCCAACTCGGTGTGGGCACTTGTACACCCAACCCCAAGAAGCTCAGACTTGCCTCAGTTAGAATTGCTCCAGCAATTCCAAAACTACCCGCCACGGTAATCGGACCCACGATGCTGGGGAAAATATGGCGCAGGAGGATCTGGTTTTCGGGAACGCCAGACGCTTTTGCCGCCAGCACAAAATCAACCGTGCGAATTGAAAGCACTTGGCTACGAACCAGACGCGCCACGCCCGTCCAGGAAATGAGGCCGATGGCAAGCATGACATTACGTAGCCCCGGCCCAATAATTGCCACAATACTAATGAGGATGACCAAGACCGGGAAAGCCATGACCGTATCCGTGATGCGCATAATAATCGCGTCAGTTCGACCGCCATTGTAGCCAGCAAGCCCGCCTAAGGTCGTGCCGATGGTCATAAAGATCAGCACGGCAAAGAAGCCCACTGCCAACGAGACACGTCCACCATAGACGACGCGACTTAATACGTCGCGCCCAATTGCATCGGTACCCAAAAGGTGTTCAGCGCTAGGTGGTTGGCGAATGGCGCGCAAGTCCATCTGTTCAGGGGGAATGGGCGCAACCACGGGTGCCAATGGGAACGTGATAATGGTAAGCAACACCATAAAAATCAGCCCAATCACCGCCAAGCGGTGACGCAGAAAGCGCCGTACAGCTTGACGCCCTGGCGATTCGATCCGAGTGCGCTTTGTCTCTAACAGTGGCAATGCACGAGCAACAGAATTCGATTGT
>JBBQIG010000564.1:0-3915 GCA_038324715.1 Anaerolineae bacterium
TCCTGGAAGAGCAAAGGTGACTCGCCGCTCATGATACGTGTGACGACCTCACGTAGCCCTGCATGGTGCGCCATTGCATGAAGCCGCTCATCATGATCCACAAACCACATGAATTTGCGCACATAATCCTGGCGCTTCTCGGCGGGCATCGTCTCCAAATCCATGCCTTTAGCCGCTTGTTCATACATCACGCTCTTGAAATTGGGATTTGCGCCAGAGAGCAGATAAAGCAGTCCATCCAACGCTCCTTGCACCTCTTGCAGGGTGAAGGCATTATGGATGACGAGATAGCCATTTTGATGAAAGAACGCAACTTCTGCCTCACCAATCTTGTCAAAGCCCTCCACTCCTTGTGCAATGGCGTCATAGTGGTACAAATCTTCGGGATACTCGGCAACAATTCCGTCGTCCAAAAGTCGTTCTGCTGCTTTAGACATCAGTTGTCTCCCTCCCTCATACGCTGTCAAAATGTTCGCTTGGAAAATGCACCAGAACCAGCACTGACATAATCGGCGTCCATACGCGGCTGGACTTGCTCCGTTTTTTTGAGATGTTGCTTGATGGGATCATTATAGCGAAAATTGAGGTGTGAGCCAATCATGAGCAGGAGTGCCTCTGGAACGCGGTTTTGATATAACGGCGGCGTGGTTGAAAATGATGAAGCTATGATGTAGCTAAAGACAAGGCTGGGCTGTGGCTACCACAGAAAGTTTCACAGAGATCCCCACAGAAAGCATGGAAACGTGATGGCAGATAGGGACTTTTGGAATGCACTGGCACCGGGTGAACAGCAGCGTGGCTGGTGGGAACCAGGAATTGATCGCGTTCCTGCCGTGCCGGTGCTGGCGGCGTCTGGTCTGCGTGCGGGACCCACGGTGTTGTTGACAGGTGGTGTTCACGGTGATGAATATGAAGGCCCCGCGGCCATCCATGCGCTCTTCAATCGTTTGGATATGACGCAACTGACGGGGCGAGTCATTGGTCTGCCTGTTATCAATGGGGCGGCATGGGAAGCACGGACACGCACGGCTCCCACTGACCGGCTTGACCTCAACCGGCTCTTTCCTGGCACGCATAATGCCGCCAACGAACCGTCGCGCACACTGGCAGAAGCCGTCTTCGAGACCTTTGTTCGCCGTTGTGATACGCTGATTGATTTGCATAGCGGCGGCGCAAAGCTGTTGCATCTGCCGATGGTGGGATGGTACGCCGGTGGCAGCGAAGCGGAGCAATTAGCGCGCAGCTTTGGTAGTGGCATGGCTCCATGGTTGATTGCCACCGTGCCGGGGGTACTCTCCTATGAGGCGCATCGATTGGGCAAGATCGCCATTGGCGCGGAGTGGGGTGGCGGCGCTCGGCTCGATCCCGCTGGTGTAGCGGGATATACGGCAGGTCTGCACCGGACATTGGCACAGTTGGCTGGCGATTCAGTTGAATCGGTTTCCCTTGACACACGCAAGCCTATTTCAGGCCGTTATCAGCAGACTGAACAAGGCGGCCTCTTCGCTGCCAATGTAAAGCTGGGCGATGCCGTCACAACCGCCAGTACACTAGGCTCTCTCTCTAACCTACTGGGTGAGCCTGTCGGCGAAATTAAGGCAGAACGCGCTGGCGTTGTGGCTGCATTAGCCCATATCGCATGGCTCAGTCCAGGAGATCGTATGGCGTATATCGGGTAATGCACAGGTTACGCTCTTTCCACCTACTGCGATGACCCACATGCTATGCACTTCTAATCCTCTCTATCCAAGCATACTTCAACCTGTCCCAACCAGTTCTAACAACCAGTCCCAACAAGGAAAAAACAATGACCTATCGCTATGCTGAGATGAAATGGCCTGAGTGCGATGCGGCTGCGAAAGCAGGACGTGTGGCAGTGTTGCCCGTTGCCACCTATGAAGACCACGGCTATCACCTGCCCATTGACGTCGACGTGCTGCTTGCCACCGAAATCTGTGACCGCGCTGTGGCTCGGATTCCAAACGAGGCGGTTGTGATTCCTGCCGTCTCCCACGGTTACAGTCCGCATCACATGGATTTCCCTGGCACGATCACGATTGCCTGGGATACTTTCATCAAGTATGTCAAGGATGTTTGCTTGAGCCTAGCCCATCACGGTTTCACACGTATTCTCATTGTCAACGGGCATGGCAGCAACACCGCACCGCTTGAGATGTCGGCGCGCCTCACGGTTGTTGAGACGGAAGGCCGCGTACTTTGTGCATCGGTTAACCATTGGGGTCTGCGTCCTGTGCGTGAAGTGGGCAAGACGCTGCGCGACTCCGAATTTGGCGGCACTTCGCACGCCTGTGAGTATGAAACGTCGCTCTATCTGGCGCTGCGCCCCGACCTTGTGGAGATGGATAAAGCTGTGGATGAGATTGTCCCTGTGCCCGCCAGCTTTCAAACTGATTTGCTGGCTGGCAAGCGTGCCGATGGTGCTACCGCTAGCCTGATGCCCTTTTGGAGTTCGCTTACTGATAGCGGCGTGCGCGGCGATGCGACGAAGGCCACACGCGAAAAAGGCGAAGCCTTCCTGGAAGCTGCGATTGAAGGAGTTATTGAACTGGTGCGCGAGCTAAAGAATGCAGAGATTCGCCCGCGTCAGGATCACCACTGATCTTCACGAAAAGTGGTACATCTACCACGGACGATACTCTTGCACAGGCGTGGGCTGCTCCAGCCCATCCACCGGCACATGTCGCCCGTTGATCCAGTTGGCGCGTGGTGAAGCCAAATAGACGATAGCGTCGGCGACTTCCTCTGGTTTGCCCAGCCGTCCCATTGGGAAGCCATCACGCACATAGGCATCAAAGGATTCGGGGTTCTTCTGGCGGAATCGATCCCAAGAGCCATCTTCCCAAATGATCGAACCTGGTGAAACGATGTTGACCCGAATCTTGTCATGTACCAATTCTAGCGCCAGCCGTTCGGTCATAAAGATTGCGGCTGCTTTGGATGCGCCGTATTGGGCTGTGCCAACCAACTGCGGCTGCCAACCAGAAATCGAGGCGACGTTGACGATCGCCCCACCGCCACGTGCGCGCAAATGGGGAACTGCCAACCGGGTCATTCGCACAATCTGAAAGACATTCAACTCAAAGGTGCGCATCCAATCTTCATCTGTCGCTTCAAGCAATCTGCCGCCTGTTGAACCGCCCACATTGTTGATGAGAATGTCGATGCCGCCCAATTCAGAGACACATTGTTCGATAATCTGTGCGGATTCTGTGGCTTGGGTCACATCGGCCTGAATTGCCGTCACACACACATCTTTCTTGCGTAGTTCTTCTGCCGCTGCGGTCAATGTGTCGAGTTCGCGACCACAAATTGCAACATGGCAGCCTTCATCCGCAAACAGGCGCGCCGTCCGCAGCCCAATCCCCCGACTGCCGCCGGTGACGAGGGCAACTTTTCCCTTCAATTCAAGATCCACAATCACGAGCCTCTCTGATCATATGCTGGTAAGAACCTTGAGGATAAACATAGGCTGTCACAAGTACAGCACGACCTCATCACCCTCTTGTGCCACCTTGTAGGTGCGTACATGCATGCGGGGATCATAGAGTGCCTCTCCACTGCGAATATCAAACTCCCACTGATGCCAGGGGCATTTGAGAATTTCGCCTTCGCGTTCATGGCTCACCTGACCTACCTCTGTCGAGGTGACCAGAGGACGTATGCGCCCATGACAGAGTGGGCCTCCGTGGTGCGGGCAACGGTTTAGCAGGGCATAGTAGTCACCATTGAGATTGAAGATGCCAATCTCACGCCCATTCACCGTGACAATGCGGCGGCTGCTGGGAGGTAAGTCTGTAACCTGTGCCACGACATGACGGCCTTTCATCTTGCTGTCCCTTCCAGTGGAATAACGGTAGGATAACTGTGGGATAACAATTAGATTACAATCCTGCT
>JBBQIG010000565.1:0-3913 GCA_038324715.1 Anaerolineae bacterium
GCCCCATTTAGAAGAGTCGGGTGTGGTGGCAACCATTGAGGCGCTTAACTCCTTTGATAATCCCACCTTTTTGCTTACCCAAATGGCGCACATGGTGGAGATCTGCCAGCGCGTCAATTCGCCGCATGTTCGCTGCCAATATGACCTTTATCACATGCAGCGCATGGAGGGCAACCTGATTCCAACCATCCAAAAACACGTTGTTCTGATCGGGCATGTTCAAATTGCCGATGCGCCAAGTCGTCATCAACCAGGCACGGGCGAGATCCATTTTAGCAATGTACTCGCCGCGCTCTATGAAGCTGGATATCAAGGCTATGTAGGGCTGGAATATGTGCCGCAGGGGTCGCTGGAAGAGGCGTTGGAATGGCTACCCTATGCGGATCGGCGCACAGTACGCGCTTCGGAACTGCGTGTATAGCAACCAAAAAATTTCTCGACTATAAATGCAAAGGTTTTATGCAATTAACCGTTCAACCTGTGCCCTCGATTGAAATTGAAAGTGTCATCCCCCTCTTGCTCTTGGCAGAACCGTCGGATGGCGCGCTGCGTTGGGGATTAAGCCACCTGAGTGATACGGTCTATCGCTTGGATGCGGATGGGGAAATGGTGGGTGCGGCGTCAATGCGCTGGCAGAGTGACCCTAGCGAACTACAAGAGCTTGCGGTTGCGCCCAATCGCCAGGGGCAAGGGCTGGGTAAATATCTGGTGCAATGGCTGATTGACGAAGCAAGACGACGCAAGCGCTCTGCGCTGCTGGTGGGGACGAGCAATGCCGCCATTGACAACATTGCCTTCTATCAAAAGTGTGGCTTTCGCATGGATCACGTCCGCAAGGATTACTTCCGCTATTATCGCGAACCGATCTATGAGAATGGGATTCAGGTGCGCGATCTGCTGATGTTCCGCTATGAGATAACCGCGTAGCCCGCACTGCAAAAAGTACTTTGACTGAGAGGAAGCCTGAATGATGGCATAGGCTTCCTCTCTGCTTTTAAGTGACTTAGAACTCGTAATCAATCCACCAACTGAATTCCTGACCGTGACCGATGGTGCGCTCCAGGTAGGGTTCCCAGGAGAAGGTGATGGGGTTGCCCCAGATCGGGAAGTAGTCGGGTGCATAGCTGCAAGTACCGGCGACCAATCCGAGCTTAGGATGCTTTTGCAGCACCACAAGGTTAGTGGTCGGCGTTTGGTTGAGCGAGAGATAGTAACCTGTCTCCCAGGGCCAACCTTTGCGCGAAATAAAGCCGTTATCACCAAGGCTATAGCCCTTGTCATCAATAGCCTCAACGGGAATGTTGAGCTTGATTAGTTCGTCACCTTCTGGATGGGGATAGAAGGGGTGTGGATACCAGCGCATGGGCATGGGTGATTTGCCGCGGTTTAAAATGCGCGTGTGCGAACGTATGGTGCGTTCGGTGAGGGTCACTGTGCGTTCTATATCAACAGCATAGGCTTGAAAATTATGGGCGGTACGCATGGTGATGCTGTTTGCATTCTGCGCTACCTCCCAGGTGCAAAACTCCTTCACCTCGCGGGCTTGCAAATCGCAAAGGCCAATGCCCAACATCAGCGACAAGCCATCAGTTGCAGCAGGATCGCGCTGGAGGGTTGGATGGAAGGCGTCGGGAATACCTTGCCCATTAAACCAATCGAAGGTATCAGGGAAAGTTGGCCCAGAGAGCAACTCGCCCACTCGGCTATCTGTTACCTGAAAAATATAACCACCGGTGCAATAGCGCGGGCCAAAACGGCCCTGATCTGCTATTGGATCAAGAATCGACACTTCCAACGCAGCGTTGGCGAGAGTATACATAACGGCTCCGTGCTTGGGTTTTGGGGCTGGGACAACAAAATTAGAACAAGCTCATCCAGGGGGTGAATCTTGTACCATAATTGTAGCAGTCTGCTAGCCAAAGCGAAAAAGGTGGGCTTGTGCCAATCAGGGTTGAGGTAAGTTGTTAGGGAATGTTAGGGGCAATCTCTTTAATTGATAGATTGATTGACAGATGCGAGGCAGCGGTCTAGGATGGGGCTGTACCAGTGTGCTCCAGAGAAGATCTAGAAAAGTCAACAGAAACATAGAGAGCAAATTGCCAATGAACCATCATGACCATGTTGCCTTGCTACATAGAGGAATTAACCAAGAGGGAGGTACTTGGGCTGACCTCGGCGCGGGAAGTGGTGCATTTACATTGGCATTGGCGGATCTGATGGGGGGAACGGGAACAATCTATGCCGTAGATAAAGACTCAGGAGCATTGCGGCGGCTGGCGGCGACAATGAACGACCAGTTTCCCCAAATCGAGTTGCATTGCCTGCAAAATGACTTTGCCCGACCGCTGCAACTGCCTCTGCTGGATGGCATTGTGATGGCAAATTCACTCCACTTTACACGCAACCCAAAGGCAATTTTGCCCCAAATTCGCAGCTACCTCAAGCCAGAGGGCAGATTGCTTTTAGTGGAGTACAACAGCGACCAGGGCAATATGTGGGTTCCCCATCCGCTGAGCTACCCCACATGGGCAAAACTGAGCCAAACGATTGGCTTTCGCCATACTGAACTGCTGGCAACCTATCCCAGCCGCTTTATGAACGAGATCTATGCGGCAGCGAGTTGGTGAGAATCCAGGGTTAATGCTGTAGCAACCACCCAACTCGATCGTATGAGAGCAAATAGTGAATCACGACCCCTGTTGCAAAGATCCACCCCATTGATGTCAGACCTATGGCAAAAAGGCCCCACGTCGCCGCGCCAAAGAAAAGCGCTTCATAGAGAAGGCGGAGCCAACCAGGAATTGGCACGGTGGCATGCACAGGATGATGAGGCTCGTTGGGTGTACGAAAGCTGCCCCACGCCCATGCAAACAACAGCGGCAGACCAAAGGCCAAGAGATAGCGCATGAGACCCGTATTCGAGTGCCATCCCCAATAGCCAATGGCAACCAAAGCCAAAATTTCCAAAAGGAAACGCACGGCAAGATTCAGTGGATTATTGCTCATCAAATTCTTCTCTTTGATAACAGCAGAATGTCTCGCATCCCCAAGCTAGGGGCAGTGCGATTCATTATACAATCACAATATATGATCACAATGGAGTAGCTTTGCATTGCCTTCTACTATTCCTCAACTCTGACAGCAAGTTGCAAAGTTTTGCGCTTACTTTTCCACATCGCTTGTGCTAAAACTTTATGGCAAAGTAGCATCACTCCAGCAAATCAAGATTTTCAAAAATCCACATAGATCAGACCCAAGCAGATCAGAACTGGACTCCTAAGCATGCGTATCTTCCGAACAGTGCTTACACTCTGCATTCTTTTGCTGGCATCAACTTCAGAGACGCGCGGCGCGGCGACGAATCCGCCAGATCTGCTCAGTCCACGTCTCACGAGTTGCACAGAGACGTGTGTCGTTGGCGATGTGCGCTGGGGCGATGCATCAGTAGATGGGCAAGTGGTGGTCTTTGTTTCGAGCAGCAACATGCTTGTTGAGGACGACACTAATCGCGCTGCAGATGTTTTTGTCTGGCAAGCAGATGGGGTTGAACGTGTAAGCACGGGGACGAGTGGAGAAGAAAGCAACAAGGCAAGCGATATAGCAGCCCTATCTGGCAATGGGCGTTACGTCTTCTTTCGGGGATTTGCCGACAACCTTGTCCCATCAACGTTGGCGGGACACGCCAACCTCTACGTCAAAGAATTAGCCACCGGACGTTTGGCGCTCATCAGTCATGACACGGAGGGTATGCCAGCGAATACAGATAATCTCAGCGAAAATTTCACCCAGATTGACGCTGATTTCAGTGGACGCTATGTAATCTTTGGCAGCATTTTCGCTGAGTTTGTGGAAGGTGTCACAGACATCAATCACGCACAAGATATTTTCCTGGCGGATCTAGATTCTGATGGCA
>JBBQIG010000566.1:0-3898 GCA_038324715.1 Anaerolineae bacterium
AAACAACTGACAGATGAGCAATTTGGGGTCTTGCTCGAAGCTTGTTTGTCCTAGCACATCTTCAGAATTAGTTTCAAATACCCTATTGTTTGATGAATTGCTTGCTGGGCGGAGCCTGTCTGTTGTACCCTTGAGAGTAGGGGAATAGGTCGTAAACTTTAACACAAAACCTTAACACAAACTGCCAATCCGTGCGTGACCCAAATATAACTGTTTAGAACAATCTGGTCGCAATTCAAGTGAGGTGGAGGGGCTTCATGCTACGCTATGGAAAGCGTGGCTTGACACCCTGTGGGACTCTGAGTACCATGTTGCGGTCAAGGAGTCGCTGCTGCCCCTAAAATTTGAGGCACGCTTGAAGCAAACTAAACAGCGATTAACGTTACCAGCTATTGTACCTGTAATTATATCGATTATCTTACCTGTTGTTGCTACTCCCGCGCGTGAAGCATGTGCGGCTATTTTACATGATCTAGTCCATAGGGACAACCCATTTTATGACGATAAACCGTTCTTCCAACCCAAACTTGGTCTACACACAGGCATCCTTTGTTCAGATGATGGAACATCTTTGGACGCGCAAGTTGGTGGCGTTGGATACGGAGAGTGACAGCCTCTTTAGCTACTATCCAAAGATCTGCTTGATCCAAATTTCCGTCTATTTTGACCAGGAAAATGAGACAGAAGCGGTCACTGATTACCTAGTCGATCCCTTGCGCTTTACCGATCTTGCGCCCTTGGGCAAACTTCTGACTGATCCTGGGCGTGAGGTGATTATGCACGCTGCGGAAAATGACGTCTATCTGCTTCAGCGCGAGTTTGATTTTAGCTTTACAAACCTCTTTGATACGCAGCTTGCTGCGCGCATTCTTGGTTGGCCGCGCGCTGGATTGGCTGCCATTCTGGAAGAACAATTTGGTGTGGTCAGCAACAAGAAGATGCAGCGCACCAACTGGGGCAAACGTCCATTGACACCCGAACAGATTGCGTATGCACAAATGGATACTCACTATCTACTCACATTGCGCGAACGACAGATCAAAGAATTATACGAGCGTGAACGCTGGGAAGAAGCGCAAGAGGCGTTTCTTCAGCTAGTCCAAACGGACTACCGTGAGCGGGTGGCGGCAGAACGAACTGTTTGGCAGATGAAGGAGGCGCGCACAGTGCCCCATGCACAGACAGGCGTGCTAGAGTCGATCTGGCTTTGGCGCGAGCAAGAGGCGCAAAACCAGGATCGTCCCCCCTTTAAAATTGTCAACAACCCGGCGCTCATTAACTTAGCCCTGAAGCAGCCCACCTCGATGGATCAACTGACGAACATTCGTGAATTGAGTCCTAGTGACATTCAACGCTATGGCAGTTCGCTGCTGCATGCCATTCGTGAAGGAAAGAGCCGTCCTCTGCCCTCCTTGCCTGAACCCACGCAACGGCTTGAACATTGGTTGGAGAAACCTACTCTGGATCGCTATGATGCTTTGCGACAGTGGCGCAGCAAAACCGCAGTTGCACGTGGGGTTGCCCCAGAGATAGTGCTAACGAATGATGTGCTGTTGGAGATTGCCAAGCGTCAGCCGCGTACCCTAGAAGAATTGCAGACAATTCCCGCCATCGGCCCGTGGAAGGCCAAGAATTATGGCCCTGACCTGTTGCGGCTGGCAAGCATTTAGCCATCGCACCGGCAGAAGAATTGTGCAAAAAGAAACCAGTTTGCGAGGAGGCAGCCCACGACCGTGGGCTGCCTCCTCGCTGCAAGTGCAAGGCTGACCAGCGACCCGCCTGAATACTAGCCCAATTGACTGCGGATATAGCGGATTCCCATCTGTATGAGGAACCACGCACCCCCAAAAGCAAAGCCTAAGAGGATGATGCCAAAGAGTAGGGCGAAACTTTGGGTGCCAAAGGTCTGTTCTGACGAACCCAGGAGCCAACGCCACCCGAGTGGGATTGGCTCACCTTCATTAATGCGATAGACGCCCACCAGCGAGTCGCCCAACAAGCCACTGATCAGTGTGCAGAGCGCAATCACGCCCAAAATAGAATAGCGGACGACAACATGCTCGCTGCGCCCGCGGGGCGGTGGACTATACTGATGTGGATCCATGCATGAACCTGCTCGATACTAGATGATGGCTTGTGAACCTGTGAACCTACTCAATAATATTATTGTAGAAACCTTTCTCGAAGCCGCCCAGTGGGATTCCGGCTTCGAGAAAGGTGCATGACAGAACGGATACTTACGGGACAATCATTCCCCGCCGAGCCTACTCTGCCAGATTGGCGGCGAGTGCTTCCGCTAGATGGATCGGCGACCGCTCGGTGAAGTGGTCGATTTGGTGACGACAGCTTGTGCCACTGGCGACAATGACGGTGTCGCTTGCTGCTGCGCGCACCGCAGGGAAAAGACGGTCTTCTCCAACGAGTCTGCTGACCTCGTAATGGTCAGTTTCATAGCCAAAGTCACCTGCCATGCCACAACAACCACTGCCAATGACCTCGACAGTATAGCCACCCGCACGCAATGCGGCGACGCTGCTTTCATTACCCACAAGCGCCTTGTGGTGACAATGACCGTGGAGCAATGCCTTGCGCGGTTCAGGCTTGGTGGGCAGGTTAAAGTGTCCTGCTTCCGCTGCCTGTGCCACAAACTCATCAAAGGTCAAGGCTTGGCTGGCAACCAACACGGCACGCTGGCGGTCACTGGCGAGCGAAAGATACTCGTCGCGCAGCGTGAGAATACAACTTGGCTCAATGCCGACAATGGGAATGCCTGCCTGTGCAAAGGGTGCGAGGTAGGCAACGTTGTGATCAACCCACGGGAGCGCCTCCTGTGCCTGCCCACCCGTGATCAGCGGGCGACCACAGCACTTGCGTCCATCGGCTAGGTGAACAGCGTAACCCGCCGCCTCTAGCACCTTGACCATTGCCTTGCCTATTCCTGGCTCATTGAAGTTCGCCCACGTATCGTGGAAGAGCAGCACCGGGCCATTGGGGGCGCTTGCCGTGGCTACGCTAATATGGGCAGGTTTGGTCTTGTGCTGGTTTTGGCGCGAGAACCAATTGGCAAAAGTCTCTGGGGCATAGTCAGGTAAATCACGCTTCGGGTGTACGCCGATCTTTGCCAAAAGCATTTTGGCAACGGGCGTTTTCAAGCCCCAGTTGACCACGGGGGTCATAAAGGGCGTGAGCTTGTACATCAACTCATTGATGGTCGGTAGCAGCCCCATCAAGCGGTTGAAGAGGGGTAGCCCGTGGCGTTGATAGTAGTGAACCAGATATTCAGCTTTGATCCTTGCCATGTCTACCGACGAAGGACATTCAGTCTTACAGGCTTTGCAGCCTAGACAGAGGTCTAGGACGCTATACATGCCTTCGCTGTAGAGTTCTTCGTGAGGAATACGTCCCGCAATGGCATTCCGTAACGCATTGGCGCGCCCGCGCGTGGTATGTTTTTCTTCACGCGTTGCCATATAGCTGGGGCACATGGTTCCTGAACCTAGCTTGCGGCAGACACCCGCGCCGTTGCACATCTCAATCGCTGGGGCATAACCGCCGTCGCCACTCCAATCGAAGACTGTCTTGAGTTCGATGGTCTGATAGGAAGGGCCATAGCGCTGATTTTCAGTGACAGGAGGGGCATCGACAACTTTGCCAGGGTTGAGCATGTTGGTCGGGTCAAAGGCGCGCTTGACCTCTTGCAGCGTGCTATAGAGCTTGGGGCCAAAGAGCTTGGGGTTGTGGGCGCTACGAGCTAAACCATCGCCATGCTCACCACTCATCGCACCGCCATACTGCACCGCCAAGTCACAAGCATAGTCTCCCAAAGCTTGCAGCAACTCCATGCCGCGCTCAGTCTTGACGTTGACCAGCGGGCGCACATGTAAACAGCCCGCCGACG
>JBBQIG010000567.1:0-3895 GCA_038324715.1 Anaerolineae bacterium
CCTTTAATCGCTACGCTACTATTCGCAATCAGTCCCATGCACCTCTTCTACAGCCAAGAGGTACGCATGTATGGATTAGCGCTTCTATTGACGCTCTGCGCCTCCACCTTCCTATGGAAAATGCAACAGGCGCTAGAACAAGGTAACAAACCCTATAGCTCCACAGCAGGTTATATTCTTACCGCCGCCCTTGCCCTGCTCACGCTTTACTACACAGGCTTCATCCTGCTCGCCCACCAACTTTGGGCACTATACCGATTCCGCAAAGAATGGCGCAAATACCGCTGGTTTCTGGCAGCAGCCCTGCTTGTCCTACTCATTCAACTACCGTGGTGGCTCTATACCTTGTCAAAGCTCTTCACCTACGTAACCGACAAAGTCACTTCCGACCAAGACCTCCCATTGCCCATCTGGAACTACCTATGGCGACATTGGCTCGCCTTCTTCGCGGGGCACATTCCCGCCACGCTTCCCTGGCTCGAAGTGGCACGCAGAGTCATCGCGGCATTGATTCTCATTCCTTTGCTTCTTGGCACACACATGGCAAGGTCAAGAGTGGAACGCCACCAACTCAGTTGGCTACTCTGGATCATCCTCCCGCCTCTACTATTGGCATTTCTGGTAAATCTGCGCCTCCCTTTCTTCCCCGAAGGTGGCGAGCGATTGCTGCTTCAGATACTACCCTATATTCTGCTCCTATCTGTCCTGTTCATCGGCAGGCTCTCTGACGAATACCCTAACTTCGCCGCCATTGCACTCGCGCTCCCCCTGCTTTCAGCAAGCATCAGCACAACCATCTTCTTCTCCACGCCCCGTTATGTCGAGCACGACTACCGACCTATCGTTGACCACGTCGTCGAGCACAGCCGCCCCAACGACACAGTTCTCGCCCTTTTCCCGTGGCAAGTCGGTTACTGGCGCGCCTATTCGCCCCACACCCCGGATGGGAGACTCTTGCCACCACAACCCAAAGAGGTTGACCAGCAAATTTTGGTCTGGAACTCATCCTTTGCGGCTACGCTGGATCAGAGCTTAGCCGAGGGAACAATCTGGTTCCCCATGCCACTCTCGTTTGGCAGCACGTTACCACTTGAAATTGAAGACCACTTACAAGAGCGTGCTCGTAGCCTGGAAAACAGTTGGTTTTCAACCGCAACGCGCCTGAGTGCATGGACACAGGTAGAAGACCCACCACACTCACAGCCTATTGAAGCAGTCTATGAAGATCTTCAGTTGGTGCATGGCAGCGTTGCTCCATCCACAGCACCAAGCGCCAACACGCCCCTGGCAATCGATCTCTGTTGGCATCCCCCCACCGCACGCGCAGATCTACGTGCCACACTGCGCCTGCTCGATGACAACGGCAATGAGTGGGGTCAGCGCGACCTAAACCCGCTTGCAGCCCATACAGGCATGCCCAACGCCCAAGGCGATCCATGCCTAGAACGCATCGCCTTTGCCATCCCGGTAGGTCTTCCCCCTGCCACCTATCAACTTGTCGTCGGCGTTGGGCCCAAAGAGGCCGAGCAACTCTTTACGCCTCTATCCACAGCCGCATTGCCCACAGCAGAATTGACACCAGTCACCTCACCGCTTATTCCCCTTGCCCAGATCACGGTGACAGCACCCACAGAAGCCATCGCACCTCAGCGTCTACCCGTGGATTCCTGGCTTCACCCCCCCATCGAAGATGCAGGGCTGCATCTCTTGGGTTTTGCGGGGATAAATTCCGACACAGTTCTGCTAGCGGGAGATGAACTCAAACTCACTTTAGCGCTCCAAAGTAGCACCGATCAGCCAGCAGAGCGCCATCTATACATCTCCCTGCTAGATCGCCAAGGCAACGGGCTAGCAGGTTGGGAAGGTTGGCCTTTACCCACCTATCCAACCCAAATCTGGACACAAGGCGCTCTTACACAGGTGCCAATTCAGTTCTATCTACCACCCGACCTTGCCGCTGGACGCTACGCCCTTACGGCTGGCTTCCTTAACCCGCAGACGGGAGAGAAAACTCCCCCTGCAACCCTCACACAAGTAGAAGTGGTGCGCCGTCCCACTTCCTTCAATCAGCCAATCAGCCAGTCGCCCATTGCGCCGCCCGTCCAGTTCGGTACACATGCCGAACTCATTGGCTATTCATTCATACAGGAGGGAACGACCCTCCATCTTGCATTGGATTGGAAAATTCTCCAACCCCTGCTACCACCCCACCACATATTCACCCATCTCTTTGATGCCAGCGGAGAACGCATCGCCCAGACTGATGGGGTTCCCACCACTGTCGATAGCCGCGCACCAACCGGTTCCTGGCTCCCCGGCGAATATCTAACCACCCAACAGACTTTGATACTCCCTCCCGACATACAAGGCCCCATCACCGTGCAGGCGGGTCTCTATCTCCCTACCACAGGTGAACGATTGCTTGCCACAGTAGAAGGCACCCCCATTGGCAACAGTGCGACGATCCAATTGCAAATTGCCCCTTGACAAAAATTCAAACTAGTTGCAACTTGATAGAGGGGAGCTACGTACTGTTATGCATAGGCAATTTTGAGAACCTGCAAATGCATAGCAAAATTTGCACCATATTCTTGAGGAGTGAAATCATGACCCCAGACGACAAGCAATCTCAGACAGATACAACCAGTCAAGAGAGCCAAGAGAACCAAAAAGCAAAAGAAGGCAAAGAACTCATCGACGAATTGACCCGACTTGGGCAAAAATTTGTTGAGGTAGTAGAGGTAGCCTGGAATAGCGAGCAGCGCAAGAAAGCTGAAGAAGACCTGCGCGCAGGCCTTGTCACAGTTGCCAGCACGTTGGAAGACAGCTTCAAGAAACTCAGCAGCACGAAAGAAGCCAAAGAGGTCGTCAACGCCGCCGAAGATGTAGCAGGCAAGGTACGCAGCAGCAAGATTGCTTCGGAATTGAGCGGTACCCTTGCCCAAGGTCTTCGCAGCCTCAGCGAAGAAATGGAAAAACTTTCTGCCGATCTCAAGCAGAAATCGCAAACCGCGCAGTCAACGAAGGGGGAAGGCAAGGACGCACAGGACATTCCCATCTCGCGCCCAACTCCGCCCGACGACAACGTCAACGTCTAAAGCCAGTTAGCGGATCACCAATTCAAAACGCCTCAGGGTAGCCGGCACAAAAGCTGCTCTGAGGCGTTTTATCTACCAAATTAAGACGAATATCTTAAAAGAACTTCTTTGCAATCCCCAAAATGCCTTGCTTCCAAGGCACACGGTGCGACACACCCGTCTTGCCCTCAAACCCATGCATATTGTCGATATACCACTGATAATTGCGGATCAGTGCGTCCTTATTAGAATACCTAGGCTTATACCCTAACACCCGCTCGGCCTTCTCAATCGAAACAAATGAATCTTCAGTCACCGTTTCATAGACCCACTTATAGAGCGGCGACAGCTTCAACATTTCCAAAAAGCGCAATGTCCAGATCATCGGCGAAGCAGGAAGTGGTACAATTTTCTTCTTGTATCCTGCGTAATCCAACACCGCCTGATAATCCTCGCGCAAGGTGGTAAACTCTTTGGCCCCAATGTTAAACACATCGTTGACCTTTGCGCAGTCGCCCGTCGCCGCCAAGTAAATTGCCGCACACAGATCTTCTACATCTAGCAATTGATAGCGATTGTTGCCGCTGCCCAACACCGGGAAATTCCTGCCATCCTTTGCCCAATCGTAGAAAAGCGCAAAAACGCCCAATCTCTCAGGCCCAACAAAGGACTTGGGACGAATAATAGGCACGCATAGCCCTTTGGCGCGATACTCTTGGCAAATCTCCTCGGCAATAACTTTCGCCTCGCCATAAGGCCCCACACCGTAAAGCTTATCGCTCTCATACAGTGGATGGTGATCGGGAATGCCGTAAACC
>JBBQIG010000568.1:0-3875 GCA_038324715.1 Anaerolineae bacterium
ACGGAGCACTTTGCGTGCAACATCTACCGTGCGATCTATGTCTTCGATGGTGTGGTCTGCGCTGACATGGTTGCGTTTGAGCGCTGTTGGCAACATGAATATGCCGTGATCGCACATGGTGCGTCGAAACCATACATCAGCTTGCGTATCATTATGAAGTAGGTCGGTGTAGCTTTCAAGTGGGCCAGTGAAGAAATAGGGTACAAATACAGAGCCAAATGTGGCGACCTGCATTGGGATTCCTAATTCAACGGCAATGGCCTGGATGCCGTCGGCGGCACGCTGGGCGAGGGAGAAGCAGTGGCGATGGACATTGCCGTCGGAAAGTATGTCAATGGTTGCCAGTGCTGCCGCAACGCCGACTGGATGGCCGTTGTAGGTTCCTGCGAAGAAGATGCCGCCACCAGGCCCAAAGCGATCCATGTACTCTGCACGACCCACGAGTGCCGCAATTGGATAGCCGTTTGCCATTGCTTTGGCGAAGGTGCTGAGGTCGGGCGTGACGCCGCAAAGCTTTTGGTAACCGCCTAAATCATGGCGAAACCCGGTGATGACTTCATCGAAAATTAGTAGCGCGCCATTGTTGCTGCATAGTTGACGCAAGGTATGCAGAAATTCGGGTCGTGGTAGGACGCAGCCGATGTTATGTGGGATTACCTCTACTAATACGGCCGCGATCTCGTTGCCACGCTGCTGGATGAGATCGGATATGGCTTCTATGTCGTTGAAGGGGAGGACAATCGTATCCTCTACCACGCCGGAAGACATGCCCAGTGATAGCAAATCCTGCTGACCGATACGGTCGGGTGGGCTGATAACGTTCATTAGAACGGCATCATGCCAACCGTGGTAAGTGCCTTGGAACTTGACGATTTTGTTGCGCCCTGTGACACCACGGGCAAGACGAAGCGCTGCATAGGTCGCTTCGGAGCCAGAGTTGGTTAGCAGCACGCGTTCGGCAGAGGGTACATAGTGGTTGATGGCTTCAGCAAGCAGTATTTCCTGCTCGGTGACACCAATGCCCACAATGTCAAGCTGTTGCATGACATCGTGGACAGCTGCATTGACTTGGGGGTGGTTGTGTCCCAGGATGATGGGGCCGAAGGCGGCATGGTAATCTAGATAGGAATTCCCCTCGGCATCCTCTATGTAGGCTCCTTGGGCTTTAGCCGCCACAAAGGGCCAAGGCAAAATGCGATTGATGGAGTTGACCCCGCCAGGAATAACCCGGCGGGCACGTTCAACGAGTTCTGCGTTACTGACGGTCTGTGAGATCATTTTGCGTACACCTCTCTCTATCTCTCTACACCGTTTTGCATGTTATCCGATTTACTTCCTGCAAGTGGACTTTCTACTCTTACTCTGTACTGGCAATGTCTGTGTTTACTGTATTTGTGTCCACCGTAGGCATAATGCCAGGGCCGGGCAAGACGATGGTGGGTATGGTGCCTTCGGGTGTGAAGATAAGCTTGTCTGTGGGTTTGAGCGCGTTGGCATTGGCTTGAACGATCTGAAGTTGGAGAAAGCCTGGATTCGTTGCATAGATTTGGGCCAGGACTGTCTCTAAAGCCACATCTGCTTTGGCACGTTCGGCTGCCGCGAGTGCAAAGGCAGCTTGAATTTCCAGGTCGCGTTGGGCACCCAAGAGTTCGTTGTTCTTCTCGGCAACGATGATTGCTTCTTCTGCCTCGACACGGGCCAATTGATTGGCTCGTTCGGCCTCGATTACGGCACGTTGGGCTAAGATTTTTTCTTGTTCGAGGACGGCTAGGGTCGTCTGCTGGCGTGACTCTTCCTGGATACGACTCTGTTGAATGCGAATTTCACCTTCCTGGCGCGCTTGTTCGGCAGAGGCTTCTGCTTCGGCTTTGAGCTTATCTTGTGCCGCTTTTTCAGTTTGAAGGCGGCTTTGAACAATTTCGTCAAGGCGAGCTTGGACTTCTGGGGAGAGGATCACCTCTGGCACGACAACATTGGCGACATGCAAGCCATAGCTGGCAGCAAGCTCGTTTAGTTCATCGTCGATACAATTGCGTAGATCGTCACGCCCAGTGCCGATGACGTTGTCATCAAAATTACGATCACCCACACAGACCTTCATGGATTGGCGGGCGCGATCTTCAATGCGCATGCGTGCTGCCTCGTCTGAGACAAAGATCTGGCTGTATTCCCCCCATAATTGGACAATCGCTTCTTGGGCTTCAAGGCCCGGTCGGAAGACATCGCCTGTGACGACGAGGCCAATGCGTTGCTTGTCTTTGGTGATTAGTTCTGGGTCACTTACGCTAAAGGCAACTGATTGAATGGAAACATGTTCCATGTCTACAAAGAGGCCAAAGTCACTGTATACGCCTGGACCCACTACGCCTTTGATGCGCCCGCTGACAAATTGCACACCGACTTCACTGGGAGAAACACGTTCGAAGAAGTAAAAGAATTGGCTACTGAGACTCAGGACAAAGAGTAGGACGACGAAAATGCCGATTGCAATAGCAATCGTTCGGGTACCAATATTTGGGCGCTTCACATTCTGCATGAAAGTATTGACCTCTGGGATTCAGAAAGTTTGTTGAAGTATGACTTGATGGGGAAGTGCTGAACTTCTTTGCTTTGTAATCGGTGTGAGTAAAACGATGAATTATGTTTGGCCCAGTGGTACCCTTTGTGTAAAGTGAATTTTGTCAAAGTGAATGATGAACTTGTGGCAAAGCTTTAGCTGAAAGGCAACCGTATATAGTGACCAGATACAGTGACCGCAGGCTGAGAATTGTACACTGAATCGTGTGGAGAATTCGATGTGTGCAAGGCTGTTGTGGCGGCTCGTTTGGTTGTTTTGGCATGCGACAGCTAAAATGATAGACGCACAGCGTGCAAGCGCCAGCGCGCAGGGCTACGCAATGCAAAGTGAACCTTATTATGCAGATTTCTCGATAGAATTGCCAATTAGAATGGATACGATGCAATGACTATACTCCGGCTGCCCGGCTTGGTTGATGCTCACGTGCATGTGCGCGAGCCAGGTTATGAGCACAAGGAGGACTTCACCTCTGGCACTGTGGCTGCGCTGGCAGGTGGGGTGGTGGCAGTGCTTGAGATGCCCAACACGCAACCGCCGACCGCTACGCCCGCGACCTTCCTGGAAAAGGCACGACTTGCCCAAGCAAAGGCAGTCTGCGATGTTGGGCTTTTTGTGGGCGCAACCACGACAGAACTGGATGCTTATTTACCCGTGGCGACGTCCGCCTGTGGGTTGAAAATTTACGTGAGTGACACATTTGGCAGCTTGCGTATTGAAAGCCTGGATCTCTTGCACCGTTTCTTTCGTAGTTGGGCAGAGTGCGCTGCCACGCATGGAGGTTATCGCAGCCAGGGCGTTGTCGATGGAATCGGCCCAATTGCAGTCCACGCAGAGGAGTTAATGTTGCCCGTCTGCCTTGCTTTGGCTGATCTTTATAAGACGCCTTTGCATATTGTTCATGTGAGCCGCCGCAGTGAAATTGAGCTAATTCGCAAGGCAAAAGAGCAAGGTTATCAGGTGACCTGTGAAGCGACACCTCATCATCTCTTTCTTACCGTGAAGGATGCAGACAAGCTAGGGCCGTTGGGTGATATGCGCCCGCGTTTGGTGACACCCGATGATGTGGACGCGCTGTGGGAAAACTTGGCATATATTGATTTATTTGCAACCGATCACGCGCCCCATACGCTACAGGAGAAGCAGAGTAAAGACGTTGCCCCGCCTCCTGGGGTTCCAGGGGTAGAGACAATGTTACCGCTGCTGCTGACGGCGGTGCATGAAGGGCGATTGACTTTGGAGGATGTGATTGAACGGTGTGCTCATGCGCCGCGCCGGATTTATGGCATTCCTGAGCCAG
>JBBQIG010000569.1:0-3864 GCA_038324715.1 Anaerolineae bacterium
TGGGCTGGATGAAGCCAAAACCACTTGCATTGAATGAATTCTCACATATTCCTGCTTCCAGAACGTTTACGTGCAATTCTAACATCTGTTCTATCCTATCATTTTATGACTGAGCGCCGTGCGCGCCAAATCCCTCCCCCCATACGATTCGTCCACGCGATCTACCTTACACGATCTTTTAGGCGCTTTTAAAGAAATAATGATCCAGATAATTTGAGTAGCAGATCATAAACCCGCTTGTCCACTTACGATGTTTGGATCATTAAATTCCGCAATACGCCTTAGTCGCTATCTGTTGCTATCAGGTGTGGACTAGGAGAGATATCCAGAGAGGTACCGAACGGACACCGCTACTCACTACAAAGCTAAATCACTCCCAGCCTTCTCTGCGGTCGGGATCTCTTTCAACTTCATGCTATACTTCCCTCAGCCTTGTGGCTGCGCGATTGCAGTTCATTTGTTAATCAAATCTTACCTAGCGCAGGAGTCTGAACCATGCCCGCTGCTCAGTCTAACGGAAAATCCAATGCCATTGTCGCCCCTCAACCCATTGCCGTAGAAGAGGGAGCCAAAGTTCTAATGGCAGGTGGCAATGCCATCGACGCGGCTGTGACCGCCGCGTTTGTCCAAGGAATTCTCGATCCGCAAATGTGTGGCATTGGTGGCTATGCGCTCGTCAATCTCCACCTTGCCGGGGAGAGCGCCCCGATTGGGATTGACGCCCCTGCGCTTGCTGGCAGCAAGACTTCGCCAGCCATGTGGGAAGATAAGCTGATCCGCCCCAACCCCGACGGCTGGGGCTATTTTTTGGAGGGCAAGGTCAACGATGCCGGCTACACCTCGATCTGCATCCCCGGTTGGGTCAAAGGCATATCGGCCATTTTAGAACGTTACGGCACAATTTCGTGGGCAGATGCCATTGCCCCAGCCGTGCGCGTCGCCTCCGAAGGCTTTATCGTCAGTGAACTGGTGGCAAACCGCTGGCGACGCAAGGCAACCTACCCAGAAGCCTGCTCACTGTTTGACTACATCAGCATGAACCCTGAAGCCAGCCGCATCTACCTCAAGGAAGACGGCACGACCTATGCAATGGGCGACCGTCTGCGCAATCCCGACTATGCCAAGACGCTCGAACATTTGGCCGTTGCGGGACCCGAAGATTTCTACACCGGCGATCTTGCGGGGCGCATGATAGCAGACCTGGAAGCCAACGGCAGTTACGTCACGGCTGACGATCTGGCTGAGTACACACTGCGTGAAGAAATGGTTGTCACAGGCACCTATCGCGATTACACAATCACAAGTGCAGCATCACCCCACGGCGGGCCTACGCTCATCGCCATCCTCAACATTCTTGAAGGCTTTGATCTTGCCGCACAAGGACATAACAGCCCCGACTACATTTATACAGTGGCGATGGCAATGAAAGCCGCCTTTGCCGACCGCAATCCCTATATGGCAGACCCGCTCTTTAGTGAAGTACCAGACCAATGGATGATGTCGGAAGAGCGCGCAGGCTATTGGCGTGATCGCATCAATGGCGGGGAACCGATTGAGGTAAGTTTCACACCCACAGGCACGCCCACCACCACGCAGGTCACGGTGGTAGACAGCCAGGGTAACTGTGTGTCGCTCACCCACTCCTTAGGAGCTTCGTCTGGTGTCATCACACCCGGCATGGGCTTTATGTACAACAATTCAATGATCAATTTTCATCCCGTCTCAGGCCATCGCAACTCAATTGGCCCACGCAAGGGACGCACCACAGGCATGGCACCCACCATTGTCTATAAAGGTGACAAACCCGTGTTGGTGCTTGGTGCGCCCGGTGCAACCCGCATTATCACCTCCATCCTCCAAGTCATCCTGAATGTCTTGGACTTTGGCATGAGTGCCACCGAAGCCACCCATGCGGCGCGCATTGACTGTCAAGTCGCTAATATCCGCGCCCATCTTCGCATCCCCGAATATGTCCTTGCCGAAGTACGCCGCCGCCACCCAATCGTTCACATTCCCCAGAGCCACGGTGGCTTTGGCCTTGTGAATGCCATTACCATTGACCCCGTTACAGACAAGTTAGCCGGAGGTGCCGATTCTGGCACTGACGGCATGGCCTTAATTGTCTAATGGACTCCGGGCGCTTTGTGAACTTGCGGTTCACAAAGCAAAATTCATGAAGCAAAATTCATGAAGCAAGAAGTAGCATGCACCCAATGAAAACTAATTCAACTCGTAAAAGCTAGGAGCAATTTGTGACCGAGTCAATTTCCATTGCTGCCTTTGCTGGAAGCCTGCGGCGCAAATCGCACAATCGAGGCTTACTTCGTGCAGCGGCAGAAGTCGCACCTGCCCACGTCACCATCAATATCATTGATCTCACCCCCCTGCCCTTTTACAATGCCGAGCATGATGGGCCGAACATGCCCGCATCCGTCACAGACTTTCTACAGCAAATTGTGGCAGCAGATGCTTTGCTCATTGCCGCGCCAGAGTACAACTATTCCTTAACAGGTGTGCTCAAAAATGCGCTGGATTGGGCTTCCCGTCGCCCCACTCCAGCGCAACCACCCGCCATGCAAGGCAAGCCCGCGGCCATTATGGGTGCTGGCGGTCGCTTTGGCACTGTGCGCGCCCAGGCTCATCTGCGCTACATCCTGCTCGCCAACGATCTCAAAGTGCTCAACAAACCTGAAATCATGGTGGTGCGTTCAAGTGATTGCTTTGATGGTGAAGGTAACCTCACCGACGACACCGTGCGTAATCAGGTCGAGGAGTTAGTTCACGCGCTCTATAAGTGGACGATTCAACTAAGCAAGTAATATACTCAAGATAGTACTGTTTTAGCAGAGTCAGTCAACCATTGAGTCACAAGAGAGTTAAGAACGAGCTGTCTATACCATGTCCATTCGTATCGAAGTCCGCAGTCTCCACACGTCCGCAGCGGAAGCCATTCTCCACGGTGCAGCCGCGCTGGGAATTGGTTCGCTGCAAGGCTGCACCATTGACCGTCTCTACTTTATCGAGCATGACCTTTCGGATGCAGAGATCAACCGTCTTTGCACCATGCTCCTGGTCGATCCCGTCACAGAACAGGCTCAATGGCGACCTGTAGACAAAGCGGACTCAGCACAAGTCCCTTCCTCGGCGACAGCGAGCGCCACTGCCGGTAATCATTCCGACAACCATGTTGTCGAAGTTACCTACCGTCCTGGTGTCACCGACATTGCGGCACGCGAATTGGCACGTGGCATGGCGGAGATCGGCATTGACGGCGGCGAAGTCGTCACCGGCATCCGCTATGAACTGCAAGGCGAGTTGGAGCCAGGTGAGTTACGTCGCCTTGCGCGTCAACTTCTCAGCAATGAAACAGTTCAGCACTTCAGTATGGAGCCGACCCTACCCCACTTTGGCGCGGCTGCTTCGGGCAGCAAGCAAGTGGAACAGGTATCGTTGCGTGGACTCAATGAAGAGGAGTTGCTTGCTCTCAGTCGCCGTCGCCTGCTCTCGCTGGATGCCAACGAAATGCGTGCCATCCGAAACTTTTACGAGGAGCTAGGCCGAGCGCCCACAGATGTTGAGCTAGAGACGCTTGCCCAAACCTGGTCAGAACATTGTGTACACAAGACCTTCCGCGCCGAGATTGATTTCACCTGGCAAGATGAGGCTGGCGCAGTGGTAAACCAGGAAGTAATCGACGGCTTGCTACGCACTTATATTCGTGCCGCAACCGAGGCTATATCTCCTCCCTGGCTGCGCTCTGCCTTTGTCGACGATGCGGGCATCGTCGCCTTTGATGATACCCATGACCTTGCCTTCAAGGTAGAAACGCACAATCACCCCTCTGCATTGGAACCCTTTGGCGGG
>JBBQIG010000570.1:0-3851 GCA_038324715.1 Anaerolineae bacterium
ATGGACCGGGCTGTCTATTTACTTACTTTATTGGGTCAATTTTGTACAATCCGACAGCGCTTGCGCCGCAGTTCTATCCACAACTAATTGCAGTCATGCTCTAGTGTATCTCGCTATTGCATGTTTAGACTTCCAGTTGGCTATGAGATTACATGACAACTGTAATTCCCAAATTATCCAGCCGCAGGAACCAAAGCAAAGACGCGCACAGGGCTGCCCGACCCATTCACAATTTTCAAAGGTGCAGCCACCACTATGGCTCCTTGAGGCGGCAATTGATCTAGATTGGCAAGACTTGCCAAGCCGTATTTGCCCGCACCATGCATGATGTTGTGCGCTGGGAAGGGTGGTTCAAAACCGCCCGCCTGTCCAGCATCCGTCCCCACTGTCTCCACCCCAACCCCCTTCACCTGTCGCTCGTGGGCCAAATAGCGCAGCGCATCGGGATGAAAGCCAGGAGTGTGCGAATCATTGAGGAAATCAGCCCCCATGCGCTTGCTCCAATCTGTACGCAACAGCAGCCAAGCACCCTCTGGAATCACCCCATTATCCGTCTCCCACGCTTCTATATACTCGCGTGTCAACAGAAAATCTGCATCCTTCGCCGCTTCAGCACTAACATCAATCACGCAAGCAGGGCCAATGAAATTCTCTACAGGCAACGTGTCTGTTGTGTTCTGTGGTAATTCGCGTCCGGTAATCCAATGCACAGGTGCATCAAAGTGAGTGCCCGTATGCTCGCCCAAATGCAGCGTATTCCAATACCAAGCAGGACCGGCATCATCATAATGAGAGATGCGCTCAAGGGTTAACGCAGGTGATTGACCAAAAACAGGTGGCAAACCGATGACGGGTGTCTCTGGCGACAAAGGCTGCGTCAGATCGACCACGCGAATTTGTTGGCCTTGAATCGCCTGGGTCAGCGCGGCCAAAAGTTGAGCTGTCTCTTGCATAGCATACTCCTCTGCATAGGGTACTTGTGAATTGAATTGAGGATGAGAGTCTAGTAGAGATTGTTGAGCAGAAAATCTCTAGTGACTCAAGCAGCTACAATTTGCCGCTTGCGTTCACGGATAAGGCGCTCAAAGCGAAACGCATTTTCTGGCAGCTTCAAATCCATGCCAAAATGATCGGGGCCAGTCGCTTCCACCTTTGCTACAATCACGCTCAGCTCATTGCGGTCAAAAGCGGCAGACGCCGCCTCCATAAACTCATAGAAACTACTAACGGCAGCAACATGAGGAATACCCGCACCGCGCGCAATGGCGGCGAGATCTGTCACCCCGCTCGTGGTGTGCGTTGCAAAGCCCCCTGTCGAGAGCATACTGCCGTTGTCAAAGATGATATGCACCAGATTCTTAGGCCGATAGCGCGCCAACGTTGCTAGCGTACCCAAGTTCATCAGCACAGAGCCATCGCCATCCAGCACCAGCACCTTTTCCTGCGGCAGATTCATTGCCAACCCTAGCCCAATCGACGAGGCAAGCCCCATTGCATGTTGCAGGTAAAAGAAATTTTCGCAATGGCCCAAGTCATATAGCTCTTGGGCGCAAGCCCCCATAATGGTGACCACCAGCCACTGATCCAACTCGCCATAGAGCGCTTCAATACATTGTGTGCGTTTCATGGACAGCCTCTATTCCTCGCCTTCCATCAGATCACGTGTCAAGAGCAACGCCACTGGCGACAATGAACTTGAGGCAAAGGTATGAGCCTCGCGAACTTGCCGCGCGATATGCCTGGGGTCACGAGCATAATCGAATGGAATGCCCAGACCACGCAACACTGGCTCGGTGACAATGCCACCGCGCGTATGCCACGGATACGGTTCACCCATATGGCCGCGATGGGCAATCAACATGCAAAGTGGGATGTTGTACAACATAGACAAGGAGACAATGCCGTTAATCGCGCCCAGGAACCCATGATTTTGCATCAGCAAAAGATTGGGCGTTCCGGCAAAATGGGCACCAGCAGCAACGCCAATCGCCTCTTCCTCCTTTGCTACCTCAACAAGACACATCTCCGGGTCATCATCCGCCATTTGCAACAAATAGACCAGCCAAGTCTCTGGCAGCGCAGTGATGAAACGAATGCCAGCATCCTTGATGCCTTGGTAGACCGCTTTTGAGCTTTCGCGAGAAACAGTCACGGCACTTCTCCCACTCGAGTTTTATTTGTAAATTTTTATTTGCAGATTTTTGTTCGTACGTCAGATTCTATACAAGAGGATGTTAGTTAGAAGGACGTTGTTGGCCTTGGAGACCGGCATGTAGAGGGGCACCGCCGCGCAGAAACTTATCGGCTCCAGACAACGCAGGCGACAGGTGAAATACTGCCCTGTCGCCTGCTGATATTCTAAATTTACCGTACTTTGGTGGTTACTGTGCTGCTAGCCCCTGCGCCATTGGAGGCGACAGTGACAGCAGGCTTCTTAGACTTAAAGAGCGTGCCCAAGTCGTCGCCATCCAAAACTGGCTGCTCGTCATAGAGAAAACAAGCAGAAACATGCTGGTCACTGTTCAGATAAAGTGGAGGACGTTCTGTCCGGCACTTATCCATGACATGCGGACAGCGCCCAGAAAACTTGCAGCCTACCTTTGACGCAGCCGATTCAATGTCGTCTGTCGCGACAATTTCATGCTGCCCCCACTGACGTTGCAGATCGGGCCACGGAATCGAATCAATCAGCAACTGGGTATAGGGGTGCTTTGGTGTGGAAATCACCTCTTCCACATCACCCGCTTCCATCACAGACCCGCGATAGAGAATAATAATGTAATCGCTAACATGATAGGCCGTGGTTAGATCATGCGTGATATAGAGAACGGTGACGGCCAACTCTTTGTTGAGCTTATTAATGCTCTCCAAAATCGTAGCACGTAATGATGCATCGACCATCGACACCGGCTCATCGGCAACTAGCAACTTAGGCCGCATCAACAGCGCGCGCGCGACTGCCAAGCGCTGACGTTGTCCACCACTCAACTGATGGGGGAAACGTCCCAAAGTCTCTTCCGGTCGCAATCCCACACTGGTTAAAGAGTCCTCCATCATACGTCGAGCTTCATCCCCCGATTTTGCCAACTTAAAGTTAGCAATGGGGACTTCCATGATGTGATCAACCTTATAGAAGGGATTATAGGCGGCAAACGGGTCTTGAAAGACCGCTTGTACCTCTTTGCGGAAGTTCGTAAGGTTACTGCCCCTGAGCTTGTGTAGATTTTTTCCCTCATAAATGACTTCACCTTGGCTCGGTTCTAAGAAGCCAAGAATCATCATGGCGAGCGTTGATTTCCCGCTGCCGCTTTCACCTGCAACAGCAATGATGCTAGGATTCGCAGCATCTACCGAAAAAGAAATATCATCCAACGCTACGGTACCACCCTTAAAAACTTTGGTGACATTGCGGAGTTCTAATAGATTACTCATGAGGTCGTTGTCCTACTCGGAACTGCACTTGGAATTGCAACCGGAACTGCATCAGGGGTTGAGGCCGGATAGAGATGGCAAGCAGCCCAATGCTCAGGTTTGTGCATAGCGAAAATTGGGTCAACCTCTGTACAAACCGTCATTGCCTTGGGACAGCGATCACTAAAGACGCAGCCCGGCGGCAGATCACGCAGCAAGGGCGTAATGCCTGGGATGCCGCGGAAGACTCCCCGTTTGCCCAACACAGGCAAAGAGTCGATCAACATCTGGGTATACGGATGCAGCGGGTCGGTGAACATATCTTCCACTGTCCCCAACTCTGCCATTCTTCCTGCATACATCACGGCGAGACGATCCACAAATTGAGCCATCAGCCCCATATCATGACCGATGAGAATGACGGCGCTCCCCATCTCCTT
>JBBQIG010000571.1:0-3839 GCA_038324715.1 Anaerolineae bacterium
ATTCCCTGGCACGATGGTATGTTTGACGTGGTGGTCAATGGCGATCTGGTTCATTCGATGTCGCGCGATGGTGGCTTTCCAGAAAGTGCAACGGTCATTAATGCCGTGCGCGAGCAATTCAAGGTTGCGGCGAACTAAGCACTTTGCTTGTGATACAGCCTTAGGGTGTGGCTTTGCGCAGTAATGGATTGCGGCTGTTAGATGAATAAATGTGCATCCGCCCTTTCTAGTTGTCGTAGAAAGGGCGGATGTTTTTATGCTGATTTTGTTGTTAACGCTTGTTTTTTACTCGAAGGTGATGTCTGCTTGATCGAGATACTCTTGGGGAATGGTTAATCCCTGCTCGGTGGCTGACGTCAGATTCACGGCAAGACTGCCTTTGCGCTGGCGTTCGATGGGGGTGGCGGCAATATCTAGCTCGCCATTCAGGATACCCACTGCCAATGCGCCCGTATCAAGCCCATCCTGATAGTAATCCAACCCTAATGCCACTGCTGCACCGCGCTCGGCGCTGGAAGGGTCATTGGCGAAGAGGGGAATGTCGTTGTCATTGGCAACTTTGATGAGTGCTTCCAGACCGGCAACGACGGTGCTATCGGTGCTGACGAAAAAGGCTTCAACGCCGCGTGCCAGGAGTGCTTCGGCTGCGGTCTGCACTTCGCTGCTATTGCTGATCGTGGTCACTTCTAAGGTTAATCCCAAAGCTTCTGCTTCTGGAATGGCGATCTCGGTATTCACAACCGAGTTGGCTTCGGCAGGATTGTAGATGTAGCCCACTGTTGTTACGTCGGGCAACATGGCTGGAATGAGCGCTAGGGCATCCTCAACGGGGGCTAATGCCTGAACACCAATCACCCAAGCGGGATGGTCGTCTGCTGCCGCTGCAATGCCTGCTGCATAGGGACTGGTAACGGCATTAAAGACGATGGGCGGGCCTTGTTGGTCTTGGGTGACGTTGAACGCAGCCTGGAGTGCCGGTGTGCTGGTTGCAACGATTAGGGTGACGCCTTCATCAATGAAACGTTGGGCAATTGTGGTGAGCGTGGCGATGTCACCTTCGGCGTTGGCTTCTATAATGCGCACGGTTTCGCCGTCCACAAAGCCGGCTGCTGCCAGTGCGTCCTTTACACCCTCTTGTTCGGCATCGAGCGCGGGATGACTGACCAACTTCATCATCCCAACAATGGGCAAGTTGCCAGTGGCAGCTTCTGTAGTCGTTTCTTCGGTAGTTGTCTCTTCTGGAGCTGCTTCAGTAGCCTCTATAGTAACTTCTTGTTCCTCTGATGGTGCTTCTGCTTCTGTGGCGGGAGCTTCGGGTGGCGTCACCGCGGGTGCGGCACAGCCCACAAGAACGAGTAGTACGATGAGCAGGGGGGCAATCAGCTTTCGGAAATGTGACATAAATCCTCCTTGGAATCAGTCAGTGAATCAGTGGGGGTACTTGAATGTTTTAGGTGTGCATTGTACGACGTAATGACACAATTTAGTGACACAATTGAGAGTTATAGAGTTGAAAAGTTAGATAGATAAGAGGAGTTCGTCATCTGCTAGCGCCATGTGACGAAGTTCGGCGAACTTCTGAATGAGATCTTGCACGGTCATCGAACGGCGTTCGTCGGCGTCTAGATCTAGAAGAATCTGCCCGCCATCCATCATCAAGGTGCGCTCGCCTACCGATAGTGCCTGTTGCATGTTATGGGTAATCATCAACGTGGTTAACTTTTGCTCGTTGACGAGCTGTTGGGTTAAGGTGAGAATTTTTTCGGCTGTGGATGGGTCGAGAGCTGCCGTGTGTTCATCGAGTAGCAAGAGCTTGGGTTGCGTCATGGTTGCCATCAGCAAGGTCAATGCTTGGCGTTGTCCACCACTTAGCAGCGCAACTTTTGCGTCTAGCCGTTTTTCTAGGCCCAGTCCCAGGGGTGCCAGAAGAGCGCGGAAGTGTTGCGTGCGGTTGCGGCTTACGCCGATGGTAAGACGGTGTGGCTGACTGCGCATGAGTGCCAAAGCCAAATTTTCGGCAATGGTCATGCTGGATGCACTGCCCATTAATGGGTTTTGAAAGACACGCCCAATGTACTTCGCCCGCCGATGCTCAGGCCATTGCGTTACATCTTCCTCATCTATCTGAATACGACCTTGAGTCGGTGGAAATACTCCTGCCGCAACATTGAAGAGGGTGGACTTGCCTGCGCCATTGCTGCCAATGACGGTGACAAATTGACCTTCTGGAATCCGCAAGTTGATGCCACGCAAGGCATGAACCTCGTTGACTTCACCTGGGTAGAAGAGTTGATGGACAGAGTCAAGTGTGAGCATTGTGCGCGACAGTTAGCGTTTGCCTTTCTGGATACGACTTAACCATAGCGCAACAAAGACCAAAACGGCAGTCGCTAGCTTTACATCTTGGGCGTTGATGGAAAAGCGTTCACCGTTGAAGAGGGGAATGCTAATGGTGAGGGCGGCGGCGATGGCGATCCGATAGGCGATCATCCCTACAATGACAGCGGTGGTTGCCAATGCAAAGTGGGTAGGACGCAAAAGCGTTTCACCCAAGATCACTGCGGCTAGTCCGGCAATAATAAGTCCCAGCCCCATATTGACATCGGCAAAACCTTGGTATTGGGCAATTAGGGAACCAGAGAGCGCAACTAAACCGTTGCTAATGGCGAGTCCTAGAATGATCATGTGATCGGTGTTGGTTCCAAGAGCACGCATCATCTGGGGGTTGTCACCGGTGGCGCGCAAGGCTAAACCGATCTCAGTACGCATAAACCAATCTAATGTCATTTTGATGAGTAGGATTAGAAAACTAAATACCAGAATGGCAAGTAGATTGCTGGAAGTGCGTGCTAGGGTTTCCCCACCAACAGTTTCGAGGAGGGCGCGAAATGGCGCGGCAAAGGGTGTGAAGACGCTTTCCGTGTTGAGCAGGGGAAGATTGGATCTCCCCATGATGCGCAGGTTGATGCTGACGAGACCCGTGGTGACGAGAATTGACGCCAAGAGACTGTGTACGCGCAGCCGCGTGGCGATGAGGGCAGTGGCTGTGCCTGCGATTGCACCACCAACAAAGGCTATGGGCATTGAAAGATAGGGGTTGACTCCCGCTGTGATCAAGGTGGCGGTGAGTGCCGCGCCCAAGGGGAGAGAACCGTCGATGGTTAGGTCTGGAAAGTCGAGTACGCGGAAGGTCAGGTAGACGGCAATTGCGACGAATCCAAAGCCAAGCCCGGTGGCAATTGCACCTAGCCAAACGTTGAAAGACATCCGTTGAATGGCGGGTGTCAAGAGGATCGCCGCAATGAGGAGGGCTATTCCGCCCACCAGCCAGTTGATCCAGCGTATACCCTGGCTGCGGCGCATAAGTACTTGTTGCATGGTGTTCAATCTTTGGGCAGGTGAGCAGATGTTGGCGAATTGAGTGTGATTTTGCCAACTATATCTTGGCCCATTGGCTTGTGAAATGGGAAGAACACTTATATTGTAGCATAAGGCAGAGCGCGAACAAACCAGAATTTTTGAGGGAACTTGTGAACTTTAGGTTCAACTTCTTATAAAACAATAAATCGGCTAGAAATTGCATTGCTGTAGCTGCCTCTGCACATATAATAGTCTTCTTGAGTCAAATAGAACTGGATCAACTATTAGGATGCAGGTTGTTGAGAGCTATTTGGTTTAGGCGCTTTTAAAGAAATAATGATCCAGATAATTTGAGTAGCAGATCATAAACCCGCTTGTCCACTTGCGATGTGTGGATCATTAAATTCCGCAATACGCCTAATTCCTAAAATCAAATGACTCTACAGGGTTGATGCGCGGGTCTCGGTGGATGCAGAGTC
>JBBQIG010000572.1:0-3839 GCA_038324715.1 Anaerolineae bacterium
AGCGATCCCATAAATCGGCTGTGTGATAAAGTTGGATACGCGCTTGATGCAGCAAAAGCTCGGCCTCACCCAATCGTCGTTGGATGCTTTGCAGTGTGGCAATCGGTTTGCCCAAGGCGGTAGGCACACGCTCTTGTGCATAGCGCGCTGCACATTGCAACGCGGCTTCTGCCACACCCATATAGACCGCACTTAAACAGAGTGAAAACCAGGCGTTTACCTTTTTCCCAGTCGGACTTCCAGTTGATTCGGGAGACCGCGGCGGGATCATCTGATCTGCCGGAATAAACACATCGGTTAACACCACATCATGGCTACCCGTAGAGCGCATTCCCAGCGCATCCCACGTCTCTACAATCTCAACGCCGGGGCCAGGTGGCACGACAAACTGGGCAACATTATCACTATCATCCTGTAGCGAAGCAGAAATAATCATATAATCCAGCGTCGGACTCATGCTGGCAAAGTTCTTGCGCCCGTTGAGCAGATAGCCCGCAGGGCGACTATCTATTGGGGGGACAGGGGTCGCGGTGGTGGCAGGTTTGCCGCCATGGCTGGGGCTGCCCATCTCCGGCTCCGTGGCGATGGAGTTGATGAGCGCACCTTGCTCCACCGCAGCGCGACAGATTTGCTCCATTAAGACTTCAGGCCAGTTACGTGACTCAATCACGTTGCCCAACGTTTGAAAGTGCATCACCGTAGACAAGGCCGTGCTACCATCGCCCACAGCTAAATTTTCCGCGACCAACACAGTCTCCAACAGGCTTGCACCCCAGCCGCCATACTCGGTGGGTACAATCAACGCGGGCAGTTGGCTTTCCCGAATATCGGCATAATTCTCAAAAGGAAAGCTCCCCAAGCGATCATGCTCGGCGGCGCGTCCATTAAATTTAACGGCTAATGATTGGGCAAGCGCCACAAAGCGCGTCTGTCGTTCAGTTAAAGGATGTGGGTATTTTGTCATAATTGGCAACGTTCTACTCGGATACGAGCAAAGAAGTAAGCAAAGAAATAAGACTTACGAGCAGGTCAACCTTTCCTGCTAGATGGTTGCTGATTAAACTTCGTCAAGGAAGAGCTCAATAGGGAAGATCTCAACAAGGAGAGTCTCAAATAGAGCACACATTATTCTCATCTAGCTCTTTTTTATTTCTACAACAGGTTACTCATCCAACCAGGTTTCACCTAACCAGATTGTACCATCTAAAGCAGTACGAAAGTCCTGGACATAGGCCCAATGAGCATAGGTCGATTGAATCCATACCGTGGGAACCGTCCAGCCTTGCTCTAGCAGAATTTCAAGGACACGATGATAGAGTTGCTTACGCACTTCAGGGTCGGTCTCCACACGAGCCTGATTGATTACGTCACGATACTCAACAAACCATGCCTCTGTGCGATCCTGCACGCCAAAGAAGTTATTGAAGGAGCGGCAACAAGCAGCAGACTCAAAGAGACCGCTGGGGTCAACAGAGGGATTGCCAGTTGCGTGAGAAACAATCGAAAAGTTACTTGCAGTCAGTCTATCCCAATATTCGGGCAATTCGGCAGGAACCAACTGTACCTCAATGCCAATAGCAGCCAACTGCTTTTGATAAACTTGCGCTTGCTTCAAGAGTGGATCGTCTTCGTCTGTGGCACGAACGAGCATCTCCACAGAGAAGCCAGCGGGATACCCTGCTTCGGCCAAAAGTGCTTTGGCCTTCTCCAGGTCATGGATGTAATAGGTGGTTAAATCTTCGGCAAAGGCCCAGGAAGTAGGTGGGTAAGGAACCGTCGCCGTTAGCGCCTCTCCCTGGAAAACAGTGTCAGCGATCTCGTCACGGTTGATTGCATAGTTGAATGCTTGGCGCACCTTCATTTCATCAAAGGGGGGGACGTTGATGTTCATCATAAAAGCATAGAAATAGAACCCCGGTGGCTCCACGCCCACAACAAAACCCTCTTCAGCAGCCAGCGCCGCTTTGTCTGCCAAAGGCACATTTAAAAGCAGATCCACTGTATTCATGCGTAGACTCATTGAGCGCGTTTCGGCATCGATGAGGGGCCTGACGACAATCTTATCTAGATAGGGAAAGCCTTTGCGCCAGTAAGCGTCAAAGCGTTCAACGGTTAGACTATCGCCCGGAATCCACTCGACAAACCTAAAGGGGCCTGTACCCACGGGTACGGTCTCAATGGTCTCTAAAGCTTCTTGGGGGAAAATATAGAGGCGCAAAAGAGCATCCAATTGCGAGGCAGTCTGTTCGCTGTAATTGATGCGCACCGTGAGATTGTCAAGCTTTTCCGCACCTGTAACCGTCTCGAAACGATCACTAAGTTGATGGTTAAATTCGGGGTTGCGAGCATAATTCAGCGACCAAAGCATGTCATCTGCGGTCATCTCGCGGCCATTGTGGAAGATGATGCCGGGACGAAATTTCAGCGTCACCGACAGCCCATTCTCGGCCTCTTGCCAAGACTCAGCTAACCAGGGTTCAAAGTCACCTGCATCACTGATGCGAATCGGAGCTTCAAAGAAGGTGGGCTTAAAATTGGAATTGGTTACGTCAAAGTAAGGGTGAAAGGTCACAAATTCATTACCGAGTGACATCTCCAACGTGCCGCCCCTCTTCGGGCCAATTGCCGTTGCCCCCTCTCCATCCCCAGCAGTGGGCGTGCCTTCGGTCTCTGAGCCACAAGCGGTGAGCAGTAGCACAATGAGCAGGAGTAGCCCCCCAATAGAAGTACCTCGCAACTGCATAATTCTTTCCTTGCAAACTACAAAAGAGTCTTGAACAAAAGAGCTACCCGCTTGGCAACTAGCAAATCCAGTGAGTAAAAAAACAGTGTGAAGCAAAAGAGTGGCTCACCGAATGGCGTCGCTCTGGTCAACATGCGACCCTATTTTAATGGCGAACAGCAACGGAAGCTAAATCTACACACAGGTCTTTTGCCCTATGTTAGCATCTCGTAATAGGAAAGAACAGGCGCAACAGAAAAACGATGGATACAGCGTAGGGGTAAACTACTACAAAATGCGCGATTGTGATACAACTCCCACTTGCACAGAATACGTAAAAGCAGAATAGAGCACAATCTATGGAACTATCTAGGCGGCCTATGCGCTTTATCCAGTAGAGAAGATAATTGCAAGCGTTTTCAAAATAGAGCAAGCTGATCAATAAAAGCTGCCTGAACTAGCTTCCCGAATCGCACTTGATAATCGCACCCGATAGTAGTGGAGTCAACCGATATGCAATCCGAAAAAATTCGTGTTCTAGTTGCCAAACCTGGTCTCGACGGCCATGATCGTGGCGCGAAAGTGGTTGCCCGCGCCCTACGTGATGCTGGCTTTGAGGTCATCTATACGGGAATCCGGCAGACACCACAGATGATCGCTGAAGCAGCGCTCCAAGAAGATGTGGACGTTGTGGGGTTAAGCATCCTCAGTGGCGCACACATGACCCTTTGCCCCAAGGTGGTGGAACTTTTGCGCGCCCAGGGTCAGGAACATGTCCTCGTGGTGGTGGGTGGCATTGTGCCAGAAGCCGATTTACCACTGCTTCAGGCGGCTGGCATCCATGCCGTTTTTGGTCCAGGAGCCACCACAGAGACCATTGCCGACTTTATCCGCCAGTCAGTTGCCCAAACCCACAACAATCTTTAGAGAAATATAGATAGGACAGTTCTGTGCGGGTCTATAATCTGGATGCCCTAGCCGATGGTCTGCTTGGCGGCGACCGGCTCTCTTTGGCACGCGCCATCACCTTGGCGGAAAGCGAAGAGCCGCAAGCCCATGAACTTTTGAGCAAGCTCTATTCTGCCACTGGACGCGCCCACATCATTGGCATTACAGG
>JBBQIG010000573.1:0-3830 GCA_038324715.1 Anaerolineae bacterium
ATTTTCACTCTCGTCCTTACTTTTGACTCGGCCTTACGCCTAACAAGGTAACTATCCCTTTGCAACCCTTTTTTGCTCGCTCTGCCCATGTCTACGGAAGTTAGCCAACGCGCCGATTTTTCCCAGCTACGCTACGCACAATGTTGGGAAGATGCCGACCTGCTCGTGCGCGCCATCATGCCAACCAGCCGTCATCGGCTCCTATCCATTGGTTCAGCGGGAGATAATGTCTTGGCTCTGTTGGCGCAAGGGCCAGAGCGTCTGGTGGCAGTCGATCTTAGTCCCGTCCAAATCGCATCCCTAGAACTGCGTGTTGCTGCCTATCGCAGCTTGGACTATCCAGAGGCCATGCACCTTCTGGGTGTTGATACCAGCGCTGTTTTGCCCGGTCAGGCCCAATCGAGCAGCAATCAGCCAAACGAAACGCGGCTAGACCTCTATAACCGCTGCCGTCCGCTGCTCTCCCCGTTCAGCCAACGCTATTGGGATGCCCACGATAGAGACATTGCCGCAGGAATGATTGCACAAGGTCGTTTTGAGCGCTATTTACGCGTCTTTAGCAACTACATCTTGCCACTCATCCACTCGGCCCAGACGCGCAACAGCCTGCTCAATCGCCGCAATCTGATCGAGCGTTGCCAATTTTATACAACAGTATGGGACACGTGGCGCTGGCGCGCCCTCTTCCGCATTTTCTTCTCGCGTGCTTTATTGGGTCGGGGACGTGATCCAGCCTTCTTTCGCTATGTCGAGGGCAACGTTGCCACCCGGCTTCTCAATCGCTCGCGCGATGCGATGACGATGCTTGATCCAACGCACAATCCCTATCTTCAATGGATTCTGCTGGGGCGGCATGGCTCCGCGCTGCCCTTTGCGCTGCGCCCACAGAATTTCCAGCCAATTCGCCAGCACCTGAATCGCCTAGAGTGGTACACAACAACCTTGGAAGGCTATCTTGCCGAGGTTCCCTCATCGTACTTTGATGGGTTCAATCTCAGCAACATCTTTGAATACATGAGCGTGCCCTCCTACCACACCTTGCTTGATGAAATTGTACGCACGGCTCGCCCAGAGGCGCACTTGGTCTACTGGAACTTATTTGCGCCTCGTCGTCGTCCTGATGAATTTGCCAAGCGACTCCTGCCGCTGGATAACCTCGCCACTACGCTTCATCGTCAAGATCAGGCCTTTTTCTACAGTGCGTTGGTAATAGAGCAGGCAATCTAGCTTTTCCTAAAGACCGCCTAGCGACTTTATTCCCCACGCTTATCTACCTAAGAATATCTACCCAAGAATATCTATCCATGTCAATGATTTCCGTAATTTCTGTTCTTTCCGTAACCACTCTTGACCAACAACAAGAGTTTTGTAGCCTTGCGCCCAGCCTCAATTCCACGCAGATTGACCAGCAGCAAGCCGATAAGCATCTAATTGCCTACGTTGCAGGGCATGCAGTGGCGCGCTGTTCACTCTGGTGGCGGTCGGCTCCGTCTCTGCCCGATCAACTTCCCGGCCAACGCCCCAACCAACGCCCCAACCAACGCATTGGGTGCATCGGCCACTATGCAGCAACGGATCGCGTTGCCGCAGCAGAGCTGTTGAACAGCGCCTGTGCGGAATTGGCAGCGGCAGGATGTACGCTTGCTGTGGGGCCACTAGATGGCAGCACCTTTCGCTCCTACCGTTTTGTAACGCAACGCAGTTATCAAGGCACAGTTCGTCCCCCCTTCTTGCTAGAGCCAGACAATCCAGATAGTTGGCCCACCGACTTCACTGCGGTGGGATTCAGACCCTGGATTGAATATGGCTCGGCGCTGGCAGCACTCCAAGGCGATGATCCCCGGCTAGAAAACTTTTCATCACTTGCTGCAACGCATGGAATCCAATTACGTACGCTTGACCCTGATGTATCTGACCCAGCACGATTTGACAAAGAACTGGCACGCATCTATTCGCTGGTGATGGCCTCTTTTGCAGCAAACCCTCTCTTCTCGCCCATTTCTTATGTCGAGTTCGCAGCGCAATATGCACCTGTACGGAAATTACTCTCGCCAGAGTTGGTCATCCTAGCAGAACGCGAAGATGAGCTTGCCGGCTTTCTCTTTGCCCTGCCCGATTTTGCCCAAGCGCAACGTGGCGAAACAATTGATACAGTAATCCTCAAGACCCTGGCGGTGTTACCGAGTATGACAGGGCTGGGGGTGGGGAGCCTGCTCGCAGCCACCGTGCACACAAAAGCCTATCAGTTGGGCTATCGTTGGGCCATTCATGCCCTGATGCACCTGGAAAATCATTCTCGTCGTATCAGTTCCCACAACGCTCAACCTTTTCGCGGCTATACACTCTTTGCGCGCACGCTCAAGCCTAACGAATTTGCTCCGTAACAAAACGCCAGGGGCATGCCCCTGGCGTTGGTTACTTATCCATTGAGAGTTACAGAGGTTGCGAGCTACAGGTTGAAAATACAAGGGGAGGAACCGCTGCATACCTTAGCACTACCTAATTTAGACAATTTTAGACGGTGGGTCGCTCCAACAGGCCGGATTGGTCGAATGCAGCCAACACCGACTGCGACTGTGCCTCGGTCAAATTGGTAAAAGGCGGACGGAGATTCAACCAATTCTCATCCTGATAGACATGCGCCACCATCTCCTTGAGAGCAGGAATCGCGGGTAGGTTGTTGAAGACCGGGCGCATCTGGTTGACAGCCTCTTGCAACTTGGGAGCCTCATCACTCTGCCAGTTGTCATAGAGACGACGCTCCAGCGGTGCAATCAGGTTGGCAACGGCATTGATGCTACCTGCGCCCCCCATCCGCAATGTCTCCAACAGGAAACGCTCCGAGCCAGTGAAGGTGCCAAAACCTGGGAAGTTGGTGAGAATAGCTTGCAAGTTGTCCCAATCACCAGAGCTATCCTTAATGCCCACAACCGTCTGTGGATATGCCTTTAGCAAGCGTTCAATAAGCGTCAAGCTAAAACCGATCTGTGCAACAGGAGGAATGTGATAAAGATAAATACGCAACCGCGTATCACCAACTCGTTCAATCACCTCAGCCATGGACTTAAAAAGACCATCATCACTCACCGCTTTGTAATAGAAGGGGGGCAACATCATCACCCCACTACAGCCCAACTTCACGGCATGAGCAGTCAGCTTCACTGTGTCAGGAATTGCCGAAGTGCCTGTGCCTGGCATCAATTGTGCGGCTGGCACACCTGCGGAAACTAATTGATCCAACATCTCCACACGCTCGTCGATCCCAAAAGAGTTGGCTTCGCTCGTGGTTCCAAAGGGGCAAAGTCCGTGACAACCATCATCCAATAGTTTCTTGCTAAACTGGATCCAGCGGTCAACGTCAGGAGTGAGATCCGCCCGCATGGGGGTCAATGTCGGGGCAAAAATACCGCGTAACAGTGCGGGCGCAGCATGACTATCGGAGTTAGTTTGCATAATTTATCGTAACTTTCGTATTCATCTCTTGACGTAATGTCGTGTAGAATATAGATAGAATTGTGCTGCAAAGGCAAAAGTAGGCACTTAGAAGTTTACATACCACTACCACATATTGCACTCTCGAAATTGCACTCCTGGCTGGTGGAAAGCACCCTTAATGCCCAATTCAGAGTGTTCACTACAAGCTATTCTAGTTAAAATTGATCCATCTGTCAATGAAACAACCTATTTTTCAGCAATTCCAAATATGACTTTTGTGTCGAACTGCCAGAGGCAAACAAGCGACAATTGCAGCCCAAAGGCTGCCAATCAAGGGCAAATGAGCCGAAAAAGTGGTGTTCCAAGGAGCAAAATCGGGTCTAGCCACTTGTCAT